>JBDIAU010000014.1:0-15596 GCA_039812565.1 Beutenbergiaceae bacterium | reverse complement strand
CCGGGGAGGAGGACGGCCACCGCGCGGTCGACCGCACGCCCGGCACGACCCACCTGCTGGTAGTAGGCGATCGGCGAGGGCGGCGCCCCGAGGTGCACGACGAACCGCAGGTCCGGCTTGTCGAAGCCCATCCCGAGCGCGGACGTGGCCACGAGGGCCCGCACCCTGTTGGCCTTGAGGTCGGCCTCGAGGGCCTCACGCTCGGCCGGCTCGGTGGCCCCGGTGTAGGCCCGGACGTCGTGGCCCGCCTGGCGCAGCTGCGTCGCCACCTCCTCGGCCGCGGCGACGGTGAGGCAGTAGACGATCCCCGAGCCGCCGAAGCTCCCGAGGTTCTCGGCCAGCCAGGCGACCCGGCTCGCGGGGTCAGGCAGGCGGACGACGCCCAGTGCGAGCGACGTCCGGTCGAGCCCGCCGCGCAGGACGAGGACCTCGGTCCCGTCCCGGCCGAGCTGGTCGGCGACGTCATGGGTGACGCGCTCGTTCGCCGTCGCCGTCGTCGCGAGCACCGCGGTGCCCGGCGGGAGGCCGTCGAGCAGGTCGCGGATGCGCCGGTAGTCGGGGCGGAAGTCGTGCCCCCAGTCCGAGATGCAGTGCGCCTCGTCGACGACCACGAGGCCGGCGCTCCGGGCCAGGTGCGGCAGCACCTCGTCCCGGAACCCAGGGTTGTTGAGCCGCTCCGGGGAGCAGAGCAGCACGTCGACCTCGCCCGAGGCGATCGCCTGCCGGACGTCGTCCCACTCCGTGACGTTGGCGGAGTTGATCGTCACCGCCCGGATGCCGGCCCGCTGCGCGGCGGCGATCTGGTCCCGCATGAGCGCGAGCAGGGGAGAGACGATGACGGTCGCCCCGGCGCCACGGGCGCGCAGGAGGGCTGTGGCGACGAAGTAGACGGCCGACTTGCCCCACCCGGTCCGCTGGACCACGAGGGCCCGACGCCTCCCCACGACGAGCGCCTCGACCGCCCGCCACTGGTCGTCACGCAGCCGGGCGTCCGGCCGTCCGACGAGAGCGCGCAGCGCGGCCTCCGCCTCGTCCCGCAGCCCGTCCACCGAGCCACCCTCCCACGCCCGGCTCGGCCCCGCCTCGCCGTCCACCCACGTCGCGTCGAACATGCGTTCGATGATAGCCGACCGGGACGTACCGTGCGAGACCCGGGCGCCCGGCCGCTCCCGGCGCGCGGTCGCGCCCCTAGGGGGTGACCTCGACGCCGGGATCGCGCCTCTCGAGCGCGCGCTCGACGGCTGCGCGGAGCTCGTCGTCGCCGGCGCCCAGGAGGCGTGCCCGTCGGACGAGGTCCTGCGCGTGGCGGGCGAGCTCGGCGGCGCGTTCCGGGGGCGTCCGCAGCGGCGCGCGGTGGACGCGCGTCCCGCCCCCGCGCCGTGCGGTCACGAGGCCGGCGGCCTCGAGCTCCCGGTAGCTGCGCGCGACCGTGCCGACCGCGAGCCCGAGGTCGGCGGCCAGCTGGCGCACCGGGGGCAGGCGGGTGCCCTCGGGCAGCGCCCCGGAGGTGATGAGGTCCGTGAGCTGGCGGCGGATCTGCTCGTAGGGCGGCGTCGGGTCGTCCAGGCTGACGGAGAGCGACGCGGAGTCACTCATCGGCCGACGCGCTCGCCCGTGCGGCGCCGGTCGCGCCCGAGCGACGTCCGGACGAGGACGGCGACGAACCAGGTGGTCAGGGCCAGCACGGCCGGCACCGTCGCCAGGAGGACGACGGCGCCCACCCGCCAGGCCGTCGGGGCGCAGCTCGTGCCGTTCAGGGCGATCACGGTCACCGGGGCGATCCCGAGGAGCGGTGCGGCAGCGAGGAGCCCGGTCGCGGCCACGACCGCCCGGGCGGCGTCGCGACGCAGCGCGTCGTCGGTGGCCCGGTCCTCACCCTGCCGCGGCCGGGAGCGGACCCGGGCCAGCGCGAGGGCGGCGCCGAGCGCGCCGCCGACCACGAGGGCGGCGAGGGGCAGGCTGTAGTAGGTGCCGGGCCAGGGGGTCCGGGCCTCCGTGAGGGCCTCGGTGCAGCGGACGGCGAGGGCGCGCCCCGGCCGTCCCAGGTCGTCCGCGGAGCCCATCGCGGTCGTCACCGCGAGCAGCGTGAGGAGGTACCCCGTGCAGCCGGCCGCAGCGGCGGCGAGGCCCGGCGGGAGGACGTCGCGGACGCGCCGGACCTCGAGCTCGGCCCGTCGCTCGGCGCCCGAAGGGGCGTCGACGCGCATCTCCCCGACGAGGACGCCGCCGAGGAGGCCCCAGGCGACGATCGGGACGGCGAGCATCGGGCCGCGTCCGAGCGACCCGGCGGCCACCGCGACGGCGGCCGCCGCACCGCCCAGGAGCAGCCCGCCGAGGCGCCAGGCGCGGGTGGTCCGCGCCACCCGCGCCAGCCGGTCTGCCCCGTCCGGGAGCGGCGCTCGGGGTGCTGCGAGAGCGACGAGCACGGCGACGGACGGGACGACGAGGGCGAGAAGCACCGCGACGCTGCTCATGGCGACTCCTTGTGTCAAGCATCTGAGACAAGGAGTAGCCTCGTCCGAGCGAGGTGTTGTGTCAAGTGGTTGAGACAAGATCGCTCGCGGCGCGGGCGGGCAGGGGCGCCGTCGTCCTGGCCGGCCCCAGGTCGAACCATGGCAGCGTGCGCTGGCACAGGGGCCCGATGAGCAGCGCGAACGCGACGGTCCCCAGGCCGACGTCGCCGCCGAGCACCCAGCCGACCGCGAGCACGGTGACCTCGATGCCCGTCCGTGCCGCCCAGACCGGCATCCCCGTGCGGGCGTGCAGGCCGGTCATCAGCCCGTCCCGGGGGCCCGGGCCGAGGTGGCTGCCGATGTAGAGGCCCGTCGCGAGGGCCACGGCCGCCAGCCCGAGGGCGAACAGGCCCGTCCGCACGCCCAGGTGCTCGACGGGCGGGAGCGCGCGCAGGGCGAGGTCGGCGACCGGCCCGATGAGCGCGACGTTGAGGAGCGTGCCGAGGCCGGGCCGCTGGCGCAGCGGGATCCAGGCGAGGAGCAGGAGCGCGCCGACCACGTTGGTGATGAGCCCGAAGCTCCAGCCCGAGTGCGCCGCGATGCCCTGCGTGAGGACGTCCCACGGGGCGACGCCGACCGTGGCGCGCACCATGAGCGCGAGGCCGGCGCCGTAGAGCGCGAGTCCGACGAGCAGCTGGGCGATCCTCCGGGTCATGGTGACCAGTCCAGTGCTCAAGTGGCCCTGTCAGCAAGAGGCCAATCCTCCTACAGTGGCCCGTATGGCACCGTCGATCCTGTCCACCCGGGCCCTCGGCGCCCTCCTCGACGCCGACGCCGTCCGCGGCCTCCCGCGTCCCGTGTACCACGCGCTCGCCGAACGCATCCGGCTGCTCGTCCTCGACGGCCGGGTGCCGGCCGGCACCCGGCTGCCCGCGGAGCGGGACCTCGCCGCCGGTCTCGGGCTCAGCCGCACGACCGTCAGCGCCGCGTACGGGGCCCTCCGGGACGCCGGCTTCCTCGAGAGCCGCCAGGGGTCGGGGAGCGTCGTGCGCCTGCCGGCCGCCCCGCCGTCGTCCGACGCCGGTCCCGGCGCCCTGCCACTCGACTTCGCCAAGGCGGCGGTGCCGGCGTGGCCGGGCGTCGCCGCGGCCGCCGAGCGCGCCGCCGCCCGGCTGCCGGGGCACCTCGGCGGTCCGGGGTACGACCTCGTCGGGCTGCCCGAGCTGCGCGCCGCCGTCGCGGCCCGGTACACCGCGCGCGGCCTGCCGACCGGGCCGGACGAGATCCTCGTGACCGTCGGCGCCCAGCACGCGATCGCGATGCTCGCGGCCACGTTCGTCCAGCGGGGGGACCGGGTGCTCGTCGAGGTGCCCTCCTACCCGCACGCCCAGGACGCGCTGCGCGCCGTCGGCGGTCGCCTCGTGCCGGTCGCGGTCGACGCCGAGGCGGGCTGGGACGTCGACGGGCTCGAGCAGGCGCTCGCCCGGTCCGGCCCCGCCCTGGCCTACCTCGTCCCCGACTTCCAGAACCCGACCGGCTGCACGATGCCGGCGGAGGTGCGCGCCCGCCTCCTCGCGGGCGCCCACCGCCAGGGCACGGTGGTCGTGGCCGACGAGACGACGGCGGAGCTCGCCCTGGAGCCCGGCGTCACCGGGCCGCCGCTCGGCGTGCTCGCGCCGCCCGGGGTGACGGTCCTGCACGTCGGATCGGTGGGCAAGACCATCTGGGGCGGCCTGAGGGTCGGCTGGGTCCGCGGCCCGCGGGCCCTGCTCGCCCGCCTGGCGAGCGCGCGACCCGCGCGGGACCTCGGCACGCCGATCCTCGAGCAGCTCGTCGTCGTCGAGCTGTTCCCGGAGCTCGACGAGATCCTCGCCGAGCGGGCGCGCTCCCTGACGGCGGTCCGCGACCACGTGGAGGCGGAGGTCGCCCGGCGGTTCCCGCAGTGGCGCGTCCCGCACGTGCGGGGCGGCCTGGCGACGTGGGTCCACCTCGGCCGTCCGGTGAGCTCCCAGCTGGCGCTCGCCGCCCGGCGGCACGGGCTCGTCATCGCCGCCGGCCCCCGCTTCGGCGTCGACGGCGCGTTCGAGCGGCACCTGCGCCTGCCCATCACCTACCCGGTCGACGTCACGGACGCCGCCCTCGACGCCCTCGAGGCGGCGTGGGAGGACCTGCGCGAGCGCGGGCCCGTCCCCGAGCCCGACCTCGCCGGCGTGCTCTGAGCCCGACGTCGAGCTCCCACCCCCGACGCCGAGCGTCACGTTCGCGCCGGACCCCCGCGCGCGCCCTCTCGCCCACCGGCACGTTGCAGCGGCGTGTCGTGCTGATCTCTCGGCGTGTCGCGCGCGAAAGGTGCCGCTCGGCGACGGCGGGGCGGGGGGCGGCGGCGGGAACGTGCCGCTCGGCGACGGCGGGGCGGGGGAGGCGCGGCGGGAACGTGCCGCTCGGCGCGGTGTCGGCGACGGTCACTACCCTTGCCCCGTGACCCCGGACCTCGCCGCCGCGCTGCCCCTGCGCCCCGACCTGCGCGGCGTGCACCCCTACGGCGCGCCCCAGCTGGACGTCCCGGTCCTGCTCAACGTCAACGAGAACCCGTACCCGCCCGGTCCGCAGGTGGTCGCCGACGTCGCGGCCGCCGTCGCGGAGGCGGCGGCCGGCCTCAACCGCTACCCCGACCGCGACTTCCCGGCCCTGCGGGCGGACCTCGCGACGTACCTGGCCGCGGAGTCCGGGGCGGCCGGCCTCGCGATCGAGCAGGTCTGGGCGGCGAACGGGTCGAACGAGGTCATGCTCCACGTGCTGCAGGCCTTCGGCGGCCCGGGCCGGACCGCGCTCTCCTTCGCCCCGACGTACTCGATGTACCCCGAGTACGCCCGTGACACGTTCACCGGCTGGGTGACGGGACGTAGGGAGTCCGACTTCACGCTCGACCCCGCGCACGCGCGCGCCACGATCGCCGCGCACCGGCCCGCCGTCGTCTTCCTCGCCAGCCCCAACAACCCGACCGGGACCGCGTTGCCGCTCGCCGTCGTCGAGGCGGTGCTCGACGCCGCCCGGGGCGCCGGGCCCGACGGTGCGGACGCCGTCGTCGTCGTCGACGAGGCGTACGCGGAGTTCCGGCGCGCGGGCACGCCCAGCGCGCTCGCGCTCCTCGAGCGGCACCCGAACCTCGCCGTGACCCGGACGATGTCGAAGGCGTTCGCGCTGGCCGGCGCCCGGGTCGGCTACCTCGTCGCGGCACCGGGGCTCGTCGACGCGCTGCGGGTCGTGCGGCTGCCGTACCACCTCTCCGCGGTCACCCAGGCGGTCGCGCGGACGGCGCTGCGGCACGCGCCCGCGCTGCTGGCGCAGGTCGCAACCCTGCGCGAGGAGCGTGACGCGACGGTCGCGCACCTGCGGGGCCTCGGCCTCGAGGTCCCGGACTCCGACGCCAACTTCGCGCTGTTCGGCGTGCTCGACGATCGGGAGCGGGTCTGGCAGGGTCTTCTGGACCGTGGGGTCCTCGTGCGCGTCACGGGCCCCGCGGGCTGGTTGCGGGTGTCGATCGGCACGCCCGCAGAGATGGCCGCCTTCCGGGCGGCGCTGGAGGAGGTGCTGGGTCGGTGAGCGGACGGACCGCGCGCGTGGAGCGCACGACGTCGGAGTCCTCGGTGGTCGTCGAGCTGGACCTCGACGGCACGGGGGCCACGAGCATCTCCACGACGGTGCCCTTCTACGACCACATGCTCACCGCCCTCGGCAAGCACTCCCTCATCGACCTGACGGTGCGCGCCACCGGGGACGTCGAGATCGACGTCCACCACACGGTCGAGGACGTGGCGATCTGCATCGGGCAGGCGCTGCGGCAGGCGCTGGGGGACAAGGCGGGCATCTCCCGGTTCGGCGACGCCGTCGTGCCGCTCGACGAGGCGCTCGCCCAGGCCGTCGTCGACGTCTCCGGCCGGCCCTACCTCGTGCACACCGGCGAACCTCCCGGGCAGGAGTACCACCTCATCGGCGGGCACTTCACCGGCTCACTGACCCGCCACGTCCTGGAGTCCATCGCCCACCACGCCGCGATCTGCCTGCACGTGCGCGTCCTCGCCGGGCGGGACCCCCACCACATCGTGGAGGCGCAGTTCAAGGCCCTGGCGCGCGCCCTGCGCGCGGCCGTCGAGCCCGACGCGCGCGTCCGTGGCATCCCGTCGACCAAGGGCGCGCTCTGACGTGATCACGCTCGCGCTCGTCCTCACCCCGGTCGCCTCGGCGCCGGCACTGGCCGCGGCGTGCGCCGCGAGCGGGCTCGTCGTCGACGTCGTGCCGACGTCGCGCGGCGCCGTGGCGGTCCGGGCCGTGGCCGTGCCCGAGCCCTCGGCGGACGAGTGGGACATCTCCGAGCTCCTCGGGGCCGAGGACGTCGTCCCTCCCGAGGCCGCCGAGCTCGCCTCGACCCTCTCGCGCCTCACGCGCCACGGGGTGGTCCTGGTGACGGCCCGGCTCGCCGAGGACTCGGGGGTCGAGTCGGGGCTGTCGGGGCAGATCAGCGCGCGCCGCTACGCCGGCGGCGAGGCGGCCGAGGACGTCCCGGGCGGCCTGGTCATCGCGGGCGCCGACGACGTCGTCGAGGACCTCCTCCTCGGCCGCCGCGTGGTCACCGACATCCCCGGGCACGTCAGCTCGCGCGACGTGGGGCACGGACGCGGTCGGTGGTTCGGCAAGGGGCCACGGCGCCCCAAGGGCTGACGCGCGGCTAGCGCTCGGCGTCGTCCCGCCACGCCGGGCTGAGGCGCACGACGTCGCCCACCACCGTCACGGCGGGCGGCCGGACCCCCGCGGCCGCGGCCCGAGCCGCGATCGTCGCGAGCGTGCCGACCGTGACGCGCTGGCGTGGGCCGAACCCGTCCTCGACGACGGCCACCGGCGTCGCCGGATCCCGGCCCGTCCCGACGAGCGTCGCGCACGCCTCGGCCAGCCGGCTCACGCCCATGAGCAGCACGACGGTGTGGGACGGGTCGGCCGGGACGGTGGGCAGGTCCTCGTGCGCGGTGAGGACGGTGAACCCCCGGGCCAGGCCTCGGTGCGTGACGGGGATCCCGACGGCGGCGGGGACGGCGATCGCGCTCGTCACGCCGGGGACCACCTCGACGTCGACCCCCGCGGCGTCGCACGCCTCGCGCTCCTCGCCGCCGCGCCCGAAGACGTACGGGTCGCCGCCCTTGAGCCGGACGACGCGCCGCCCGGCGCGGGCGTGCTCGACGAGGAGCGCGTTGATCTGGTCCTGGGGGACGGGGTGGTTCCCGGCCGTCTTGCCGACGTCGACGACGACGACGTCGTCCGCGAGGTCGGCGAGCAGGCCGTGGGGCGCCAGCCGGTCGACGACGACGACGTCGGCCTGGGCGAGGAGCCGCCGGCCGCGGGTCGTGACGAGCCCGTCGGAGCCCGGCCCGCCCCCGACGAGCGCGACGTGGCCGACACCCCGCGTGCGCTGGCGCCGCAGCGGCAGGTCGCCCGACTCCAGCGCACCGGCGACGGCGTCGCGCAGGCGCGCGGCGCGGCGCGGGTCGCCGTCGGTCGTGACCGCGACGAGGACGTCGTCCGCCCGGGCGACCGACGGCACCCACGCCGTCGCCCGCTCCGGGTCCCCGCCCTTGACGCACCACAGCCGACGCGACTCCGCGTCCGCGAGCACGGCGTCGTCGACATCCCGGTGCCCGGTCGCGGTGACGACCAGCCACGCGCCGTCGAGGTCGGCGGGCGCGTACGGCCGCCGCTCCCACGTCAGGCGCCCGGCGTCGGCGACCTCCCGGACGTCCGGGCCCGCCCACGGCGCGACGACGACGACGTCGGCGCCGGCCGCCACGAGCGAGCGGGCACGCCGCCCGGCCACCTGCCCGCCGCCGACGACGACGACGCGCCGTCCCGCCACCCGGAGGGTCAGCGGGAAGGTCGGGGCGTCCACGTCAGATCGTGTAGACGAGCGGGCGCTGCTCGGGGTGCCGCGCCTGGGCGAGCGCGTCGCCCACCATCCCGGCCGCGAGGGTGCGGCCGTCGTGCGGGTCGATGAGCAGGAACGAGCCCGTGCGCCGGGACGACGCGTACTGCTCCGCGACGATCGGGGAGGCGAGGCGGATCTCCACGCGGCCGATGTCGTTGAGCCCGAGCGAGTCGGCCTCGGTGAGCTCCGCCGAGTCCAGGTCGAGCCGCCCCACCACCTCGCGCACGATCGCCTGGACGGTCCGCGTCGTGTGCTTGAGCAGGAGCCGGGCGCCCGGGTGCAGCCGGCGCTCGGCGAGCCAGCACAGCGTGCCCTCGACCTCGCGGGTCGGCAGGGGGGCGTCGACCTCGGCGGCGATGAGGTCGCCGCGGGCGACGTCGACGTCGTCGGCGAGGCGCAGCGTGACCGACTGGGGTGCGAACGCCTCCTCGAGCTCGCCGTCGGCGGTGTCGATGCCGGCGACCGTCGTGGTCCGCCCGGAGGGCAGGACCACGACCGGGTCACCGACCCGCACGACGCCCGAGGCCACCTGGCCCGCGTAGCCGCGGTACTCGGTGTAGCGGGGGTCGCGGGCCGCCGCCTGCGGCCGCAGGACCACCTGGACGGGGAACCGGAACGGCTCGGACGACGGGTCGTCGGCCGCGGGCAGCTCCTCGAGGAGCTCGAGCAGCGCCGGGCCGTCGTAGAACGGCGTCCGGCTCGAGCGGTCCACCACGTTGTCGCCGAGCAGCGCCGAGACGGGGACGGACCGCACGTCCGGCAGGCCCAGCGCCTGCGCGGCCTCGGCCACCTGCGCGGCCACGCGCGCGAAGACCGCGCCGTCGAAGCCCACCAGGTCGATCTTGTTGACGGCCACGATGACGTGCGGCACGCGCAGGAGCGAGGCGACGGCGAGGTGCCGCCGGGTCTGCTCGAGCAGGCCGTGCCGCGCGTCGACGAGGAGCACGACGGCGTCCGCCGTGCTCGCGCCCGTCACCGTGTTCCGCGTGTACTGCACGTGCCCCGGGCAGTCGGCGAGGATGAACGAGCGCCGGGTGGTCGCGAAGTACCGGTAGGCGACGTCGATCGTGATCCCCTGCTCCCGCTCGGCGCGCAGGCCGTCGGTGAGCAGGGCGAGGTCCGCGGAGTCGAGGCCGCGGTCGCGCGAGACCCGCTCGACGGCGTCGAGCTGGTCCGTGAGCACGGACTTGCTGTCGTACAGGAGGCGTCCGACCAGGGTGGACTTGCCGTCGTCGACCGAGCCGGCGGTCGCGAGCCGCAGGAGCGTGCTCATCAGAAGTACCCCTCCTTCTTCCGGTCCTCCATGGCCGCCTCGCTGATGCGGTCGTCGGCCCGGGTGGCGCCCCGCTCGGTGAGCCGGGACGCCGCGACCTCGCGGACGACGTCGTCGACCGTGCGGGCGTCGCTCTCGACGGCGCCCGTGCAGGACGCGTCGCCGACGGTCCGGTAGCGCACCGTGCGCACCCGCACCTCCTCGCCGTCCCGCGGCCGGGAGTACGGCGTGTCGGCGAGGAGCATCCCGTCGCGCTCGTACACCTCCCGCTCGTGGGCGTAGTACAGCTCCGGCAGCTCGATGCGCTCGGTGGCGATGTACTGCCAGACGTCGAGCTCGGTCCAGTTGCTCAGCGGGAAGACCCGGACGTGCTCGCCGGGCCGGTGCCGGCCGTTGTAGAGGTTCCACAGCTCGGGCCGCTGGTTGCGCGGGTCCCACTGGCCGAACTCGTCCCGCAGGGACAGCACGCGCTCCTTGGCCCGCGCCTTCTCCTCGTCCCGTCGGCCGCCGCCGAAGACGGCGTCGAACCGGCCGTCGGCGATCGCGTCGAGGAGCGGCTGCGTCTGCAGCGGGTTGCGGGTGCCGTCGGCGCGCTCGCGCAGCCGGCCGTCGTCGATGTAGTCCTGGACGTGGGCGACGACGAGCCGCAGCCCGAGCCGCTCGACGGTCGCGTCGCGGTACGCGAGGACCTCCGGGAAGTTGTGCCCGGTGTCGACGTGCAGGACGGGGAACGGCACCGGCGCCGGCCAGAACGCCTTGGCGGCCGCGTGCAGCATGACCACCGAGTCCTTCCCGCCCGAGAAGAGCAGGACCGGACGCTCGAACTCCGCCACCACCTCGCGGATGATGTGCACGGCCTCGCTCTCGAGGGCCTGGAGCTGGGTGAGCCGGCGGTCGCCGGACGGGCGGGTGGTGCTCTCGTGCTGGGTGAGGGCCACGCCTCGCTCAGCCTCCTCGATGGTGGACGTCATAGGTGGATGCCGCACTCGACCTTGGAGAAGCCGGACCAGCGGCCCGACCTCAGGTCCTCGCCCGGGGCGACGCGGCGCGTGCACGGCGCGCAGCCGATGGACGGGTAGCCGTCCTCCAGGAGCGGGTTCACGAGCACGCCGTGCGTGTGCGCGTAGTCGACGAGCTCGTCGAACGTCCAGGCGGCGAGCGGGTTGAGCTTGACGAGGCCGTGCGTGTGGTCCCAGCCCACGAGCGGGGTGTCGGTCCGCGTCCGCGACTCCTCGCGCCGCACGCCCGTGACCCACGCCTCGTAGCCGATGAGCTGTTCGGCCAGCGGCTCGACCTTGCGCATCCGGCAGCACGCCGTCGGGTCGCGGGAGAAGAGGTCCTTGCCGTACGTCTCGTCCTGCTCGGCCACGGTGAGCAGCGGGCGGACGTCGACGATCGTCACGGGGAGGGTCGCCTCGACGGCGTCCCGGGTGCCGATGGTCTCGGGGAAGTGGTAGCCCGTGTCGAGGAAGAGCACGTCGACGCCCGGGACGTGCCGCGAGACGATGTGCGGCAGCACGGCGTCGGCCATGCTGCACGCCACGGCCATCCGCAGGCCGAACTCCTCGGCGGCCCACGCGAGGACCTCCTCGGCGTCGGCGCGCGCCAGGCGCGGTGCCGCCTGGGCGACGACGTCCTGCAGCTCCTCGGACGGGCGGCGGTGCCGCTCCGGCGACGTCGTGCTCATCGCAGGGTCTCCTCCTCGGCTCGGTGTGCCCAGGCGGCGAAGGTCTCGCCGTCGGTCCGGTCGGCCGCGTACCGGCGGACGACGCGCTCGACGTACTCGGGGAGGTCGGCGGCCGTCACCTTGAGGCCACGGACGGTCCGGCCCAGGCCCGGCTCCTCGCGCGACGCGGACGCCAGCCCTCCGCCGAGGTGCACCTGGAAGCCGGGCTCCTGACCGCCGTCGTCCGTGGGCAGCAGCTGACCCTTGAGGCCGATGTCGGCCGTCTGGATCCGGGCGCACGAGTTCGGGCAGCCGTTGACGTGGAGCGTGATCGGCGTCGGGAGCGGGACGTCCGTGAGGCGGGCCTCGAGCGCGTCGATCGCGGCTGCGGCCGTCGCCTTGGTCTCGACGATCGCGAGCTTGCAGTACTCGATGCCGGTGCAGGCGATCGTGTGCCGGCGGAACGGGCTCGGCGTCGCGGTGAGCCCGAGCGCGTCGAGGCCCTCGACGACGGCGTCTACCGCGTCTGCGGGAACGTCCAGGACCACGAGCTTCTGGTGCGGGGTCAGCCGGACCCGCTGCGAGCCGGCCGCTTCGGCGACGTCGGCGACGCCGGCGAGGACCTCGGCGGAGACGCGCCCGACGGTCGGCGCGACCCCGACGTAGAACCGGCCGTCCTTCTGCGCGTGCACGCCGACGTGGTCGCCGGGCGTGCTCGGCGCCGTCGGGGCGGGGCCGTCGGGGAGGGTCCGGTGGAGGTACTCGTCCTGGAGGACCTGGCGGAACCGCTCGGCGCCCCAGTCCTGGACGAGGTACTTGAGGCGGGCCTTGTTGCGCAGGCGCCGGTACCCGTAGTCCCGGAAGATGCCGATGACGCCCGCCCAGACCTCGGCGACCTCGTCGGGCGCGACGAAGGCGCCGAGGCGGACGGCGAGGTGCGCGCTCGTGCTGAGGCCGCCGCCCACCCACAGGTCGTAGCCGGCGCCGAGCTCCGGGTGGACGACGCCGACCAGCGAGATGTCGTTGATCTCGTGGACCACGTCCTGGCTCGGGTGGCCGGTGATCGCCGACTTGAACTTCCGTGGCAGGTTGGCGAACTCCGGGTCCCCGAGGTAGCGGGTGGTGATCGCGGCGATCGCCGGCGTGCAGTCGAGGATCTCGTCGGCGGCGATGCCGGCGAGGGGGCTGCCGAGGATGACGCGCGGGGTGTCGCCGCACGCCTCGGTGGTGGAGAGCCCGACGGACTCGAGGCGCCGCCAGATCTCCGGCACGGACTCGACCTCGACCCAGTGCAGCTGGAGGTTCTGCCGGTCCGTGATGTCCGCGGTGCCGCGCGCGAAGTCGCGCGAGATGTCGGCGATCGTCCGGAGCTGCTCGGTCGTGAGGGCGCCGCCGTCCACCCGGACGCGGAGCATGAAGTAGCGGTCCGAGATCTCGTGCGGCTCGAGCTGGGCCGTCTTGCCGCCGTCGACGCCTGGCTTGCGCTGCGTGTACAGGCCCCACCAGCGGAAACGGCCGTGGAGGTCATCGTTGGGGATCGAGTCGAAGCCGTCGAGGGCGTAGACCTCCTCGATCCGCGCGCGGACGTTGAGCCCGCCGTCCTCCTGCTTGATCTCCTCGTTGCGGTTGAGCGGCGCGCGGCCGTCGACGGCCCACTGGCCGTTGCTGCGCGCGGCCCCCGGGCGTGCCGTCCGGGCGGGACGGGGGCGAGCCGCGGCCGGCGTCGCGCCCCCCTCGGGTGCGCCGACCGGGGTGGCGGTCGACGGCGCGGCGGTCGCGCCGTCGTCGTGGCTGGTCATGGTGGTCCTCGCACTCGGGGACACGCGAGGCGGGACGCGTGGACGGCCCGGCATCGCGTGCCGGGCTCTGGTCGCGGGGTGGCCGCGGGGTGAGTCAGGCTCGCGTCAACGGCTGCAACACGGGCAGCCGTCGCCGCGCATTCGACAGGTCACGCGGGCGGGCATGGCCCGAGGCTACGAGGGCCGCCGCACGCGGACGACGCGGTCCCACATCCTGGGACCCGCCGTCGGCCCGCCGCTTGCCCGGGGCTCGCGCGCCGGGGCGCTCGCCCCCGGGACCTCGCCGAGCGTCACCTTCCCGCGCCGCCCTCGTCGCCGACCGTCACCTTCCGGCCGTGTCCCCGACGCCGAGCGTCACCTTCCCGCGCCGCCCTCGTCGCCGACCGTCGCGTTTCGGTGCGGCGGATCGGCGCGTCGTCGGCGAGTCGTGGACGGAAGGTGACGCTCGGCGAATGGGGGTGGGCGGGAAGGTGACGGTCGGCGGATGGGGGTGGGCGGGAAGGTGACGCTCGGCGAGCCGGTACCCTCGCGCGGGTGAGCACCGCGCCGAACGTCGTCGTCCTCGACTACGGGTCGGGCAACGTCCGTTCCGCCGTCCGCGCCCTCGAGCGCGTCGGCGCCGCGGTCGAGCTGACAGCGGACCCGGCCCGCGCCGCGGAGGCCGACGGGCTCGTCGTCCCCGGCGTGGGAGCGTTCGCAGCCGTGATGGCGGGCCTGCGCGCGGTGGGCGGGCCCCGGATCGTCGAGCGCCGCCTGGCCGGCGGCCGGCCGGTCCTCGGCATCTGCGTCGGCATGCAGGTGATGTTCGACCTCGGCGTCGAGCACGGGGTCGAGACGACCGGCCTCGGCGAGTGGCCGGGCGTCGTGGAGCGCCTCCACGCCGAGGTGGTGCCCCACATGGGGTGGTCGCCGGTGCGCCCGCCCGAGCAGTCCGTCCTGTTCCGCGGCGTCGAGGGCGAGCGCTTCTACTTCGTCCACTCCTACGCGGTGCTCACCGACCCGGCGGCCGCGCTCCAGGGCGGCCCGACGCGGCCGCCGCTGGTGACGTGGAGCGACCACGGCGGCCCGTTCGTCGCCGCCGTCGAGAACGGGCCGCTCGCCGCCACGCAGTTCCACCCCGAGAAGTCCGGTGACGCCGGTGCGGAGCTCCTCCGCAACTGGGTCGCCTCCCTCGCCTGAGCCGCGCCGCCCGAGCCCCTCGACCCGAGCCCCACCCGAGAGAAGGACCCCGTGACCGCACGCCTGCAGCTCCTGCCCGCCGTCGACGTCGTCGCAGGCCAGGCCGTCCGCCTCGTGCAGGGCGAGGCCGGCTCGGAGACGTCGTACGGGGACCCGATGACGGCCGCGCAGGCCTGGGCGGCCGACGGCGCGGAGTGGATCCACCTCGTCGACCTCGACGCCGCCTTCGGCCGGGGGAGCAACGCCGACCTCCTCGCCGAGGTCATCCGGTCGGTCGACGTCGCCGTCGAGCTCTCCGGCGGCATCCGCGACGACGCGTCGCTCGAGCGCGCGCTCGCCTCCGGCGCGCGCCGGGTCAACCTCGGCACCGCCGCGCTCGAGGACCCGGCGTGGACCGCCCGGGCGATCGCGCGCCACGGCGACCGGGTGGCCGTCGGCCTGGACGTCCGCGGGACGACCCTCGCCGCGCGCGGCTGGACGCGCGAGGGCGGCGACCTGTGGGAGGTGCTCGCCCGCCTCGACGCCGACGGCTGCGCGCGCTACGTGGTCACCGACGTGACCAAGGACGGCACGCTGCGCGGCCCCAACCTGGACCTCCTGCGGGCCGTCTGCGAGCGGACGTCGGCCCCGGTCGTCGCCTCCGGCGGCATCTCCAGCCTCGCCGACCTCGAGGCGCTGCGCACCCTCGTGCCGCTGGGCGTCGAGGGGGCGATCGTGGGCAAGGCCCTCTACGCCGGCGCCTTCACCCTTCCCGAGGCGCTCGACGTCGCCGGCCGCCCCGAGTGACGGCCGGACGCGCCCTGCCGCCCGTCTCCCGATTCGCCGGCGACGACGGGCGGTGCGACCCGGCGCTGGCGGTCGCGCTCGCCGTCGCGGAGCCGCGGGAACGGCTCGCCGCCGTCGTGGCCGCGCTGGCGACGGCGCGCGTCCTGGTCCCGGTCCTCGCCCACCTCGACGAGCGGGCCGAGCCCGGTGACCCCGGCTGCACCGACCACGGGGTGGTGGGCGAGAAGGTGGCGTCCGCGGTGACGGTCACGGTCGCGGGGCCCGACGGCCGCGCGGTGACGCCGGTCTTCTCGAGCGTGACGGCGATGGGGCGCTGGGACCCGTCCGCGCGCCCGGTGCCGGTCGAGGCCGTGCGCGCCGCGCTCGCGGCGGCGGCCGAGGCCGACGAGCTGCTCGACCTCGACCCCGGCGCACCGGGCGCCGTTCCGGTCCCGCGCCCGGCGGTCTGGGCCCTCGCGCAGGGCCGGCC
>JBDIAU010000013.1:0-16142 GCA_039812565.1 Beutenbergiaceae bacterium | reverse complement strand
GCGTCGCGCGTCGTCCCCAGCGGGCCCGCGCTCCCGCGGCGTCCACAGGGAGGCTCTCGGGCGGGCCGGTGTCGGTGCCATGACGTAGGATCGTACACATGTTCGAAGCGAGCGGGAGCGGCGGGAGCGGCGGGAGCGGCGAGAGCGGCTGGGTCGGCTGGGGCGACCGGCCTGCGACCGCCGCGCCTGTCGGCCCGATGGTCGCGACCGTCGCTGACGACTCCGGCGTCACCGAGGGCGCCCAGGGCAGGGACGCCTCCGACGGCGCGGACAGCACGGCCGAGCTCGTCGCGGTGATCGCCGGGCTGCGCGAGCTCGCGCCGGCGGTGTCGCAGGCGGCGAACATCGAGCGGATCCGGCTGCTGGAAGAGCTCAAGGCGGTGTGCGCCGCCGTGCAGGCGCGGGAGACCGCGGCGCTCCACGCAGCCCGCACCGACGCCGAGTCCGCCCGCGGCGTGCCTGCGGCGAAGCGGTGTCGCGGTGTCGGCGCCGAGGTCGCCCTGGCCCGGGGCGAGTCCCCCGCCCGCGGGTCACGCCACGTGGGCCTGGCGCTCGCCCTGGTGCACGAGATGCCCCACACCATGGCCGCGCTGACGGCGGGGACCGTCTCGGAGTGGCGCGCCACCCTGATCGCGCGTGAGACCGCGTGGCTGCCGGTCGAGGGGCGCCGTCACGTGGACGAGGCCCTTGCCGGGCAGCTGGCCGGTCGCGGGGACCGAACAGTGGCCGCGCACGCCCGCGCCCTGGCCCAGGCGTACGACCCCCATGCCGCCACCGAGCACCTCCGCCGCGC
This sequence comes from Beutenbergiaceae bacterium, assembly GCA_039812565.1. Lineage (GTDB taxonomy): Bacteria > Actinomycetota > Actinomycetes > Actinomycetales > JAHECE01 > JAHECE01. The sequence continues at coordinate 15,349 of JBDIAU010000013.1, read as the reverse complement.
GGAGCGCGAGCGCCGCGTCAGCATCCGGCCGGCTCCGGACGCGATGGTCTACCTGTCCGCGCTGCTCCCGATGGTCCAGGGGGTGGCGGCGTACGCCGCCCTCGACAAGGCTGCCGCGGCGGCGGTCGGCACCGGGGAGGCGGCCGGCCGCACCCGCGCCCAGGTGATGGCCGACGTCCTCGTCGAGCGCCTCACCGGGCAGCACGCCGCGGCCGCCGTCCCGGTGGAGGTCCACCTGGTCATGTCCGACCACAGCCTGCTCGAGGTCGGCGGCGGTGTCGCGGGTGACGACGAGGCGCCGGCGTGGCTCGTCGGGCACGGGCCGATCCCCGCTCCCGCCGCGCGCGCCCTCCTCGGCCCCGAGCACGACCATCCCGACGGCCGAGCCCGCGTCTGGCTGCGCCGCCTCTACACCGACCCGGAGTCCGGCCGGCTGGTCGCCATGGACTCCCGACGGCGGACCTTCGACGGCCACCTGCGCCGCCTGCTCCTGATCCGCGACGACACGTGCCGCACACCCTGGTGCGACGCCCCGGTCCGCCACGCCGACCACTCCACGCCGCACCGCTCGGGAGGGTCGACGGCGTTCGACAACGGTTCCGGCCTGTGTGAGCTCTGCAACCACACGAAGGAGTCCGACGACTGGCGCCACTGCGCGAGCGCCGACGGCCTGGCCGTCACGACCCCGACCGGCCACACCTACCGAGCCCCCGCCCGCCCGCTCCTCCCGGGTGCCCGACCGGCCGGCGACCGTGGTTCGTCGCCGGTGAGGACTCAGAGCAGCGACTCCCCCACGGGACTCGGGTTGTAGGCGACCTCCCAGCGGAAGCCGTCGGGGTCGGCGAAGTAGCCGGAGTACCCGCCCCAGCTGCGGAGGACGGGGGCCGCGGTGACCTGTGCCCCCGCGGCCCGGGCGGCCGCCAGGACGGCATCCACCTCCGCGGGGGACGCGACGTTGTGGGCGAGGGTGAAGGGCGGCGCACCCTCGCCCCGGCCGATGGGCCCCAGCTCCTCGACCGCCGCGTCCTCCTGCCACAACGAGAGGAGGAGCCTGTCGCCCACCCGGATCATGACGACCTCACCCGGGACGTCCAGCTCCGGTACCCAGCCGAGGCCCGCAACGTAGAACCCGCGGCTGCGATCGATGTCGCGGACCACCAAGGTCACCAGGCTGAGGCGCGCGTCCATCCGACGACCTTAGGACCATGCCCGACGAGGCCGGCGTGCGGAGCGGAGCACGTCAGACGTTGAACCTGAACTCCACCGGATGCCGATACTATGCAACACTTGGGCCGTGCCCGCAACCGGTTCCCCACCACAGATCCGCGCCGCGGTCTACCTGCGCCAGTCCCGCGACTTCACCGGCGAGGGCGACGCCGTCGACCGCCAGCGCGAGGACTGCCAGCGCATCGCCGAGCAGCGGGGGTGGACGGTCATCGGGGAGTACGTCGACAACGACCGGGGAGCCTCCGACCGGCGCAAGCGGCGCCCCGCGTACGACCAGCTCGTCGACGACTTCGCCGGCGGCCGGTTCGACGCCCTGGTCTGCTACGACCTTGACCGCCTCACCCGGCAGCCGCGGCAGATCGAGGACTGGATCGAGGCGGCCGAGGACCGCGGCCTAGTCCTGGTGACCGCGAACGGTGAGGCGGACCTATCGACCGACGGCGGGCGCCTCTTCGCCCGGATCAAGGCCTCCGTCGCTCGCGCCGAGATCGAGCGCAAGGCCGAACGGCAGCGCCGTGCCGCGCTGCAGCGCGCCGACCGCGGCCGCCCACCTCTGGGCGTGCGACTGACCGGCTACACGTCCGGGGGCGCCGTCGTCGACCATGAGGCGGACGTCGTGCGTGGGCTCTTCGCCCGTTTCGCCGCCGGGGAGTCGCTGCGCGGGCTCGCGCAGTGGCTCACGACCGAGGGGGTCGCACCGCGCCGGGGCGGGCGGTGGAACCCCTCGAGCGTCTCGACGATGCTGACGAACCCCCGCTACGCTGGCCGCGCCGTCTACCGGGGCGAGGTCACCGGCCGCCCGGGCGCGTGGGAGGCCCTCGTCGACGAGGACACGTTCGACCTCGTGCAGGCGCGCTTGGCCGATCCGCGCCGCAAGACGAACCGGCAGGGCACCGACCGCAAGCACCTCGGCTCCGGCCTGTACCTGTGCGGGGTCTGCGGGTCGCGGCTGCAGTCGTGGTCGGGGAACAGGTACCGGTGCTCGAACGGGTGCCTGACGAGGGCGCAAGGCCCGATCGACGGGTACGTGCTCGCGATCATCCGGGCCCGCCTGGCGCAGCCCGACGTCGCCGACGCCGCCCACCCCGACGCGGACCAGGACGGGGCGCGCCTGAGCGACGAGGCCCGCCGGCTGCGCGCCCGCCTTGACCAGGTGGGCGAGGACTACGACGCAGGCCTCATCGACGGGCGCCGGTACAAGACCGCCCGGGAGAAGATCCAGGCGCAGCTGGCCGACGTCGACGCGGAACGGGCGCGCCTCCTCGCGCCCCGGGCGGCCGCCGAGACTCTGCTCGCCGCCGACCCCGTCGCCGCGTTCGACGCGGCAACGCTCATGGTGCGGCGGGGTGTCATCGACGCCCTGTGCACGGTCCGTGTCGGGCCGGCGCCGCGCGGTAGCCGTACCTTCGATCCTGGGTCCGTCGAGATCGAGTGGAGCCGCACACCGTGATCTGGCCGCATCGAGTTGCCAACGTTCGCTGTTCGTGCGGCGGTGTTGCGGCCGCGCTGTGGACCTCTGACGACGACTGGACCGAGTCCAGCGACACCGTGGTGACGTCCTCCGCCGAGGACACGCGCGCGTTCCTCGCCCGGTGCGGATTGAACCTTGCCGACCCCCTCACCTTCTTGTCGGCCGAGGGCCCGTGGTGCGGGCACGCCGTCAGCATCCCGCCTTTGCGGCTCGAGCGAGCTCGTGCGAAGTGGAACGGCAAACCTCCGGGCCAAGGGATGCCTCGCGCCCCGGTCAACATCCGCGGCGTCATGCGTCGATAGCACACGGCGTGGCGACGTCAGCCACGGCACAGGCCTTGCTACCGTCGCATCAACTGAACATCATGCCTAGCCGACACGAGCCTCTACGCGAGAGGCAAGCACGACCCAGGGCAGGGCGCCTGGTGATCACCCCCAAGGGGGCTGGTTCACCATGGCTGCGAACGATGCCACCCAGCGAAGCGAGAACGCTCGCCGCGCCGCCCAGGCGAGGTGGAGTCCCGAGGCCCGCCGCGACCTTCACGCCACCAGGCTCGAGGAGCACGTCAAGCGCGTCGTCGCGCAAGCACCACCCCTGACACCCGAGCAGGTCGCCCGCGTCGTCGACCCGCTGCGGCCCTTCATGGGCGGAACCGCCGCGTGAACGCCCCGCACACGGAAGAACGCCGCCCCCCTGCGGGAGCGACGTTCTTCGAGGAGGCTGCCGGGCCTTCCTCCACGGTAGCAGCGACACCACCCCACGACGACGTCCTACCCAAGGCCCGCGCGTTCAAGGTCACCACGACCACCCGAGCCCGCACCGTCACCGTCGTCTGCCCCTACTGCCGCCGCACCCACGTCCACGGCTGGCCCTTCACCGACCCGAGCGTCGGCACCCGCGTCTCCCACTGCCACGACGCCCGCGCCGGGCAGATGTACCTCGTCGTCGACGAGCTCGACGCCCTCGCCCGGTGGGAGGGCGGCCGGTGGTAAGCACCCAGCCCGACGAGAACCGCCCCCTGATCGCCTGGCACGCCCTGCCCCCCACAGCGATCGAAGCCGTCCTCGACGTCGCCGAGGCGGTCGCCGCCGGGGCCGTCGCCGACGCCCTCGCCCGCGCTGACCGCGACACCGAGGCGGCGTTCTGGTGCGGCGTCGAGTTCCAACGCCGCTACGAGGACCACGTCCGAGGCATCGTCGAGTGGGCCGCCAAGCCACCACCGAGGACCGACACCAACGGCCACGACCCCCTCTCCAGCTGCCTCAACGAGATCCGCGAGACCGGAGCACTCCTCGCGAAGATCCGCGACGCGGCCGGCCCCGACGCCCTCACCCGGTACTGCCACGCCACCTGGGCCACGCCCGCCCGCCACAAGCACGAGCGAGGTGCGGCCGCGTGAGCGACACCTACACGGCCGACACCCCCACCTGGTGCGACCGGCACGCCATCGCACGCACCACGTGCGGGTGCGCCCAGCACGACCAGGAGCACCGCGGCCAAGCCCGCATGGCCTACCGTCTCGCCGCCGGCTACCGCGGTCGCCTGCTCTACGTCCACGGCCTCGGCTGGTACGCCTGGGACGGCACCCGATGGACGCCCGACGAGCGCGGCGCCGCCAAGCGCGCCGTCCTCGACGTCCTGCGCCACGCCCTCACACAGTCACTGGACGACCGGAACCTCCGCGACGACGTCCGCAAGTGCGAGTCCGCGTCCGGCGTCGCCGGCGTCCTCGACCTCGCCTCCGCGCTCGAGACGTTCGCCGCCGCCGTCAGTGACCTCGACACCGACCCGCACCTGCTCAACACCGCCAACGGGACCCTCGACCTACGCACCCTCGAACTGCGCCCGCACGACCCCGCCGACCGGCTCACGCTGGTCACACGGGCCGCCTGGGATCCCGACGCCCGTTCGCACCCCTGGGAGACGTTCCTCGAACGCGTCCTCCCCGACCCCGAGGTGCGCGGCTACTTCCAACGCCTCGCCGGCCTCGCCCTGCTCGGCCGCGTCGAGGAGCACATCTTCACGATCGCCACCGGCACCGGCGCCAACGGGAAGGGCACCGCGTACAACGCCCTGCTCAACACCCTCGGGGACTACGGCCACGCCGCCGAGTCCGACCTGTTCATGGTCGCCAAGAGCAACCCGAACGGCGCCACCCCCGCCATGTTCGCCCTCCGGGGCAAACGCCTCGTCGTCGTCAGCGAGACCGAACGAGACCACCGCCTCGCCGTCGCCCTCATGAAGAACCTCACCGGCGGCGACCCCATCACGGCCCGGCCCCTGTACGGCCGGCCCGTCACCTTCCAGCCGTCGCACACGTCCCTCATGGTCACGAACCATCTCCCGAAGGTCGCCGGCGACGACCCCGCCGCGTGGCGACGCATCCGCGTCATCCCCTTCGACGTCGTGATCCCCGAAGCCGAGCGCGACGGCCAGCTCGGCCAACGGCTCACCCTCGAGGCAGACGCGATCCTCGCCTGGGCCGTCGACGGGTGGCGCGCGTACCTCGATCGCGGGATGGACGCCCCGCCCGCCGTACGCACCGCCACGAGCGACTACCTCAAGGCGTCCGACGCAGTCGCGCGGTTCCTCGAGGAGGCGTGCCTCCTCGGCCCGCACTACTTCACCCCGCTGAGCGACCTGTTCTCCCGGTGGGGCGAATGGGCCGCCGACGACGGCGCCGACCCCGTCAGCAAGCGGGCCTTCACCACCGCGCTCGACCAGCACGGCTACCCCACGTCCCGAGGCACCGGAGGGGCCCGGGTCGTGCGGAAGATCGCCCTCCAAGCCGCCGACGACGCCGAGGAGCGCGACCGATGGTGAGCGTTAGCGCAGGTCAGCAACTGAAAGTGACGCCAGTGACTCTCGGGACCCTAAATCTCCCGCGCGGGCGCGTAGGAAAAGTCACGGACTGTTGCGTCACTCGCGTCACTCCCGCCCCCACCCCACACCAGACAGGGGCGCCCCGATGAGCCGAACACGCCCCGACACCATCGACACCCACGGCGTCCGCCACCGCCACGGCTGCCCCATGCCCGGCTGGACCTCTGACAGCCCCCGCATCGCCGGCACCCACGTCCTACGCTGCCCCGCCTGCGGCGCCATCCGCCTCACCACCCCCCGCGGCGTTGACCCCGTGGAGACCGGCGGCGCTGTGACACCTCATGGACGAGGCGCCGAGACGGGGGCGGTGCGCCGTGGATGAGGGGCGGCGGTGCCGGGCGAGGTCGAAGCGGTCGGGTGAGCGGTGCAAGCGGGCGGCGATCCGGGGCGGCACCGTGTGCTCGATGCACGGTGGTCGGAACCCGGCCGTGGTCGCGAAGGCGGAGCGGCGCCTCGCCGCGCATCAGGCCGAGGAGATGGTGTCCGAGGCGGTCCGGATCCGCGGGCCGCTGTCGTACTCGGAGGTCCTCGACGAGCTCCTCAGGACGGCCGCGCTGGCGGTGGCCTGGCGTGACGTCCTGGAGGCGAAGGTGGTCGACCTGCAGGCGTGGCGGTACGCGGCGGACGGCCCCGGGACGGAGCAGCTGCGGAGCGAGGTGGCGCTGTTCGAGCGCGCGATCGACCGGACGGCGCGCGTCCTCGACCTCGTGGCGCGTCTGGACATCCACCAGCGGAAGGCGCGCCTGAACGAGGAGACGGGCGCCCTCATCGGCCACGTGCTGTCGCGGGCGTTGGATCGGGCGGGGATCACCGGTGAGCAGCGGGCCCTGGTCCACACGGTCCTCGCGGAGGAGCTGCGGCGGGTGGGCGAGCCTGACAGGAAGGTCCGGGTGTGAGCCGGCGGGCGCTGCTCGGCGCGCACGTGCAGGGGCCGGCGGCCGCGTGGCTGTCGGCGCGGATCCACGAGTCGGACGTGGCCGCGTCGGTGGCGCACTTCCGGGGGGTGGGGCGGGCTGACGTGGCGGTGAGCATCGAGAGTGCGGTGGCTCAGATCCGGGAGGCGGCTCGCGCGTACGACGCGTGGCGCGGCGCTGGCGTTTCCGGGGGCGGTAGCGCGGAAGTTCCGTTGTCGGGGCGTGGGGCAGGGTCGAGTCGCGGGGTGGTGGACACCTCCACGGCGGCTGCCGCGCTCGGCGTCACGGAGCGTCGGGTGCGGCAGCTGCTCGAGGCGGAGCTGCTCGACGGCCGGAAGGCGGGTGGCCGGTGGGTCGTCGACGGCGAGGACCTCGAGCGGCTGTGCGAGGACCGGCGACTGACCGCGTGACGTACAACCAAGGACCCATTGCTGTACACCCTGACCGGGAGGTTATCCACAGATGAGCGAGACCTTCGGCATCGAGGCCGGTCCGGCGTCGTTCGACGTCGACGCGTGGATCGCGCAGGCCGCACGCCCGCAGCGCACCGTGACCGTCTACGGGCGAGCGGACCTGGTCGCGCGGCTCGACGAGATCGACGCGGAGGTCGCCCGGCACCGCGCCGCGGGGGGCGCCGAGGAGGCGCTGGCGGACCTGCGCGCGGAGTGGGACGACCTCGCCGAGGCGTTCTCCGCGTCGGCGCTGCCGGTGACGGTTCGCGGGCTCACCGGTGCGGAAGAGTTCACCGCGATCGCCGCGGCTCGCGCGGCTCGCCCCGACCTCGTCGACGCCGGCGGCGCGCTCTCGCCCGCCTGGCACGAGTTCGTCGGCCTGCACCTCCTCGCGGCGGCGATCGTCTCCCCCGCGATGACCCTGGACCAGGTCGTCGCGATTCACGCGAAGGTCGGCAGCACGGCTCTCGCGCCGCTGGCCGCGGCGGTGCAGGCCCTCACCTCGGCGGGGACGGTGGTCCCCGCCACCCCTTTCTCCGAGCCGTCCTCGGGGAGCACCCCGGCCTGAGGGCGGAGTTGAGGGCCGCACGGTCCTGGGGTCGGTCCCACTCCGAGCTGATCGCCGGCTCGAACGGGTGGAACGACGTGGACCGGTCCCTAGCGCTCGCGCTCGTGGCCTATGAGGACTCGCTGTGCCCGTGCGGGTGCGGGTACCCGCGTGACCGGGTGTGGGACGACGACGCCGACGGCTGGTTCGAGGTCGAGCAGGTGACGTGCTACGCCCGCGCCGCGCTCGACCGCCGCCGGGACGCCCGGACCGAGGTCGACCCGGGACGGCTTGAGTTCGCCGTAGACGGCAGGGACACGGACGGCGGGAGCGTCGACGATGGGTGACCGGTCCGTACGGGTGATCCTGCGAGCGGAGATCGCCGACTTCAAGGCGAAGCTCTCCCAGGCTGAGGCGCAGGTCAAGCAGTTCGCTCAGAACGCCTCGGCGTACGTCGGCAAGAACGCCGCGACCATCGACGGGCTCTCGGGAACCGTCGGGAAGGTCGGTCTGGCCTTGACCGCGGTCGGCGCGCTCGCCGTCAAGCGGTTCGCCGACTTCGACGCCGCCATGTCGGGGGTCGCCGCCACGGGTGAGGACGCCCGCGCCTCGATCGACGGTCTTCGCCAGGCCGCGCTCGACGCCGGCCGGGAGACGTCCTTCACGGCCACGGAGGCCGCTGGAGCCATCACCGAGCTGACGAAGGCCGGCCTGTCCGCCACCGACGTCCTCAGCGGTGGCCTCGACGGTGCGCTGTCCCTCGCGGCCGCCGGGCAGCTCGACGTCGCGGACGCCGCCGGCATCGCGTCCGTGGCGCTCAAGCAGTTCGGCCTCAACGGCGCGGACGTCTCGCACGTCGCCGACCTCCTCGCCGCCGGTGCCGGCAAGGCCATGGGCGACGTCTCCGACCTCGGCGCCGCACTGCGCCAGTCCGGGCAGGTCGCCGCGCAGACGGGGCTGAGCATCGAGGAGACGACCGCTGGCCTCGCTGCGTTCGCCTCCGCGGGGCTCCTCGGCTCCGACGCGGGCACGTCCCTGAAGACGATGCTGCAGCGCCTCGCCGCCCCCGCCGGGGACGCGTCCGCGAGGATGTCCGAGCTCGGCATCAGCGCCTACGACGCCAGCGGGAACTTCGTCGGCCTGCAGAGCCTCGCCGGGCAGCTGCAGACGAGCCTGGGTGACCTGACGCCGCAGGCGCGCGACGCAGCCCTGGCGATCATCTTCGGTGCCGACTCGGCCCGGGCCGCGAGCGTGCTCTACAACGAGGGCGCCGACGGGATCGCCCGGTGGACCCGTGAGGTCGACGACGCCGGCTACGCCGCCGACGTCGCCCGCACCCAGCTCGACAACCTCAAGGGCGACCTCGAGGCGCTCGGAGGGTCCGTCGAGACCGCCCTGATCGGCATGGGCGAGTCCGCTGACGGTCCGCTCCGGGCCGTCGTGCAGGGCGCCACGGACGCCGTGAACGCCCTGTCCGACCTTCCTCCCGCCGCTCAGGGCGTCACGATGGCCCTCGTCGGCGGGGGTGGCCTGGTCGCGCTCGGAGTCGCCGGCGTCGGGAAGCTCGCGGTCGCGTTCAACGAGGCGAAGACGGCCATGGCAGCGCTCGGGTGGACTGCGCGCAGCGTGTCCCTCGCCACTGGCGCGGTTGGTGCGGCGCTGGGCCTCGCAGCTCTCGCCTTCCAAGCCTGGTCGTCATCGGCGGCGGACGCCCGCCAGCGGGTCGACGACTACACGCAGGCGCTGCAGGGGCAGACGGACGCCATCACGACGAACGTGAGGGCGGTCGCGGCGAAGCGGCTTGCCGACGACGGCGTGCTTGAGTCCGCGCGCCGGCTCGGCGTCTCCTCGGAGCTGATCGTCGATGCGATCACCGGGGAGGCCGGCGCGTACGAGGAGGTCACCGCCCAGCTCGAGGCCTTCCATGGCACGGCGCAGATGGGCGCCGCCGAGCGGGAGCAGATGAGGTCGGACGTCAACGACGTCAGCGCGGCCCTGGGTCGTGAGTCCGAGGCGCTCGCTGACGCGCGGACGCAGCAGGAGCTCACGGCTGAGGCGGTCGGGGAGACCGAGGCGGCGCATGAGGGCGCGACGGAGGCGATCGACGAGCAGACGGCCTCGATCGAGGCGCTGATCGACGCCCTCGACGCCCTGAACGGGGCGAACAACAGCCGCGAGCAGGCGGAGATCAACTGGCAGGACCAGCTCGGGAAGACGGCGGAGGCGCTCGCGACGAACGGCAAGACCCTCGACATCACGACCGAGGCGGGGCGGGCGAACCGGCAGTCGATGCTCGACATGGCTGAGTCCGCGCAGGAGCTGGCGAGCAAGCGGCTCGAGCAGACCGGGTCCGAGGAGCTGTTCCGTCAAACCTTGCTGCAGGGGCGGGATGCCCTGGTCGAGCAGGGTATCCGGTTCGGGCTGACCCGTGAGGATGCGGAGAAGTACGCGGACCAGCTGTTGCAGGTCCCGGCGGACGTCAAGACGGAGATCCAGACGCCGGGCCTGCCTGAGGCGAAGCAGAACATCGCGGACCTGATCGCGGCGATCAACGGCGTCCCGGCGCACAAGGTGATCACGTTCGAGGGTCGGTCGCTCGGCATCGCGCCGATCATCGGGTACGTCCCGGGGTCGGGTCAGCCGATCTACGGGTCCGCGAAGTCGGGCATGTACCGCGGTGGCGTGGTGGGTCTCGGGATGGCGGCCGGGGGGCTCGTGCCGGGGGTGCCTCCGTCGGATCCGCGGGTGGACAACGTGCTGGCGGCGGGTCCGGGTGGGTTGATCGCGTTGCGGTCCGGGGAGTTCGTGTCGACGGAGGGTTCGACGAGGCGGAACCTGCGGGCGTTGCAGGCGGGCAACGAGGGCGCTGTGCTGGTCGTCGCGGGCTACTCGGGCGGCGGTGAGGTGCACGCGGAGCGGGTGCCGCAGGGGGCCGGTGGTGCCGGCGTCGTTGGGGTCAGCGGGGGCGGTGTGGTGCGCCTTCACCCGGACGATGTGCGCGCGCTGGTTCAGGGCCTGGCGCTCGCTGGCGTGGACGTCGCGAGGGCGGTCGGTGATCGGCAGTTCGACGAGCTCGCCTGGTCAATCGAGAACACGTCCAAGACGCGTCGGCGGGGTCGACGATGAGCGCCACGGCCGGTGTTCGCATGTGCGCCCTGTGCCCGGTCGGTCAGCGGGCGGACGGGCTGCTGTGGGATCGGCTGGGCGTGCCGCGGCCCGTGTGCGTGCGCTGCGCGGTCCTGGTGTGGTGCCAGGACTGGCCTGGTGTCGAGGAGGGAGTCCTCGACGACGTGTTGAACGCCCAGCCTCGGTGGCTCCGCGCTGTGCGGCGGCGCCGGGCACGACTCTTCGCGCGCCGATGGGCGGCCGCGGTCAGAACCCTCACGAGAACGGAGGACAACCCCTCATGAAGAAGACCATCACGGAGTCCGACCTGGACGCCGCTGTGGCGGCCGCGTTCGGCCGCACCCCGACGGAGCGACAGAAGCGCCCGCTCGAGCGCGTCACGGAGGCGCTGGGCGCCGAGGCGGCGGCCGTTGAGCGGGCTTGCCCGTGGCGGGAGGCGGTGGGCTGGGAGGAGCGTCGGCGGATGGTCGCCGCGGAGGACGCGCTGATCGATCTGAGGGCGTCGCGCCGTGGTGAGCCCGTCGACGTCGCACGGGCCGCGGTGGAGGCGTCGCTGAGGCAGGCGTGGGCGAACCCGGGCGGGTTCGGGACGACGTCGGATCGGCTCGACGCGGTGTCGCGGGTGATGGCGTCGGAGTCGGCGCACTTCCGGGCGACGCCGCCGGTGCTGGCGCCGGCGCGGGCCGCGGAGTCGGGTGCGGCGCGGAAGGCTGTGCGGGTCGTGGACGGGCGGGGCGCGTGATGGGCCGGGGTCTACAGCACGCGCGCGCTGAGCAGCAGCGCGCGGTGGCGGACGTCGAACGGTGGTCGGTGGCGGTCGCTCAGGGCGTCGCTGCGGTGGAGGCGGCTGAGCGTGCGGACGTGGAGGACCCGTCGGACCTGGACGCGGTCGGGCAGGCGGCGGCTCGTGCTCAGGCGAGCCTGGCGGCGGCGCGGCGCGCGCAGACGCGGAGCGTCGCCCGCCTGCGGGAGGCGCGGCGGGCGGTGTTGGTCGCGGAGGCTCGGGACGAGGACGCGGCGGCGAAGTCGGCGGAGCGGCTCAGCGAGGAGCACGCGGCGAAGGTTCGTGCGCTCGTGGGGCAGCTGCTCGAGATCGACGGCGTCACGTACGTGCCGGAGGTCGACGATGGCGTGCCGGAGTGGCAGCGGGAGCCGCGCCCGGTCGCCGTGTCGCGGGGGGCCGTCCTCGGCGTCGAGGCGCGTCGCCGGCGTGTGCGGGCCGGGGTGCTGCGGCATGTGGCGGGGCAGGGCCGGCTACCGAACGACGCGGAGTGGCGGGAGCTGGGTGTGATGACGTGGGTCGAGGACCCGCACGGGCTCGGGATGGTGCCGGAGTCGGTGACGGAGTACCTGGCCGCGTTGGCGGGGGTCTGAGAGGGTGGCGGGCATGTTGGATGACGGCGCCGAGTTCGCGTCGGTGCGGGCGCTCGCGGCGCAGCTGCGGGAGACGCTGGACCAGATCGACGCCGGGGTGGAGGCGTCGACGGCGGAGCGGGCGTACATCGTCGGGGCGTTGGAGGCGCTCGAGTCTCTGCTGGCGCAGGTCGACGGCGCCTGACCTGCGCGCACACCCCCTCGAATAGGCTGCGCAATCGTGAACGAGCCACTCGAGGATGTCTGGTACGCCCGTGACCTGCCGGTGCTGCGGGAGTCTGTCCGCCTGATCGACTCCGGCACTGACCGAGTCCTGTGTGATGAGGTGGGTAGGGCCGTCGGGTTCGACGAGATCACGACGCAGCTGGCGTTCAGCGCGCTGCGCCGGCGCGGTCTGGTCAAGACACTCGGGGCGGCGCAGAAGGACCACCTGTTCGTGATGGACGTCGCAGGCGAGGCGTACGTCCTCACCGGCGCGCACCCCTCCGGCGAGACTGCACTCCGCGAGCTTCTGCGCGAGCTCGCCGACGCCGAGCGGGACGCCGCGCCCGAGGAGAAGGGAAAGCTCGCGAGGGCGCGCGCCGCGCTCGCCGACATCTCCTACGGCGTGATCGTCGACGTCATGGCGGGCGTCATCCGCGGCCAGATCCCGATGTAGCCCGCCCCAACCCAAGCGCGTACAACAACCGCTCGATTGTTGTACGCTGTCCTCATGGCACCCCGGCGCGACACCACCACCCGGACGACTCCTCTTGCACTCGCGTACGTGCGCGTCTCGACGGCCGAGCAGGCCGAGAACGGCGCCTCCCTCGACGCCCAGCGCGCAACCCTGACCGCCGAGGCCCGGCGGCGCGGTTGGGACGTCGAGGTCGTCGCCGACGAAGGCGCGTCCGCCAAGTCCCTCAACCGCCCCGGCCTCCTCGCCGCCCTCGAGCGCCTCGACCGCGGCGACGCCGACTACCTCCTGGCCGTCCGCCTCGACCGCATCTCCCGGTCCGTCGCCGACTTCGCAGGCCTCCTCGACCGCGCGGCCAAGCGTGGGTGGGGCCTGGCGATGCTCTCCCCGAACCTTGACACCACCGACGCCGCCGGCCGGTTCACGGCGAACGTCCTCGCGTCGGCAGCGCAGTACGAGCGCGAGCTCATCGCGACGCGCACCCGGGAGGGCATGGCGCAGCGCAAGGCCGAGGGAGTTCGGCTCGGCAGACCCCGCACGATGCCGCAGGACGTCGTCGAGCGGATCGTCGCCGAGCGGGCCGCCGGACGGTCGCTGCGAGCGATCGCCGACGCGCTCACCGCCGAGGGCGTGCCGACGGCGCAGGGCGGTGCGCGATGGTACGCCAGCACCGTCAAGGCCGCCGTCGAGGCGGCGTAAAAGCGCAGATCAGGACGTGTAACGGGGTGCTACGGGCGACGTTCCAGATGTGCTCGGCGCGTCGCATCTTGTGCCCAAGTCGTAACATCGACCCTGTCCGCCGCGGCTACCACTGTTGCTAACCTCACCCCGAACGACCCTTGTTCGCGGCGACATGTTGCCGATGTACTGAACAGAACGACTGCCTGTCAGATGCTCCTAGGAGAGTTGTTGTGACTGCCCACGCGATCCCGGCGCACTACACGATGCGCCGTCGCTTGAAGCGCGGGACTCGTCGCGGCGCCGTTCGTGTACCGCGCGCGACGTTCGAGGCGATGCAGGACTCCACACCTGACCCGGCGCCCGGTCTCCGCGCCATGGTGGAGCGTCGCCGCACTCGCAACGCTGCGTGACCGCGTACCGTCTCGCGCAGCTCGACGAGAAGCACGACGTCTCGTCCTTCGACTGCGGCGAGGGTTCCCTCAGCAACTACCTGCGCAGCGAGGCTCAGAACGCACAGGCCTCGGGCGAGGCTCGTACGCACGTCTGGCTCGACGCCGACGATCGCGTGGTCGCCTACTTCACTCTGATGATCACCCGCGTCAAGAAGAACGACCTGCCTCGCCAACTCGGCATCGGACGGGCCGACATCCCGGGCTTCCTGCTCGCCAAGCTGGCCGTCGCGAGCGATCTTCGCGGGCGAGGGCTCGGGCCCGACCTCCTCCTCGACGCGCTGTCCACCATCGTCCGCGGCGCCGACGCCGTGGGCGGGCGTGTGATCGTCGTGGACGCCCTTCCTCACGAGAAGGTGCACGCGTTCTACGCCAGCGCCGACTTCAAGGAGATCCCCGGTAGCTACACGCTCTGGATGAAGGTCTCGACTGCCCGAGAGGTCGTCGCCGCGGCGTGAGCTCGTGAGCCTAGACCGCCTCACGCCCCCGCGCGGAAGGCCGGCCACAGCTCGAGGCGGTCCGCCGCAACTGTCAGGAGGCGCGCGAGGGTACGCGCCATCGTGGGCGTGACAGGGATCTGCGACGCGTCGTCGCCGCCGTGGCGCATGACCACGCGCTCCACACGGCTCCCCGGCCCCTGGGGCAGCCCGTGCCGGTTCGGGGCCTCGAGCTCGACGTACACGTCCTGCACGTCGAGGATCGAGGCGGGCGCGTCGGGGGCGCCCGCGCGGCCGACGCACGCCACGTGCAGGGCGTCGGGGTGGTCGCCGCCGCACCCGCGCTCTTCCGGCTCGACGCACCACGCCGGGCAGGCGTCGTAGATCCGGTCGCTCGGCATCCGGGTCCCCGCGTCGGGCAGGACGGCGGCCTCGCGGGCGATGGCGCGCCGGCACGCCCTGGCCTCCTCGACGAGCCACAGGCCGAGGGTCGCGAGGTCGTCGACGGTCATCTCGTACAGGTCGCCCTGCGGCAGCGTCAGCGTAAGCCGGCTGTCCCGGCTGGTGTCGGCGGGGGCGACGATCTGGACGTCGATGCGCTGCCCCTCGCCCAGGCCGCGGCCGGGGTAGACGTTCGCGGTCGAGACGTGGAGCTCGCCCGGGGCCTCGTCGCGGGTGCACCACTCGGGGTGGTCACCGTTGACGGCGTACTCCTCGAGGCTCCAGTGGTACTCCTCGTGCTCCTCGACGGCCCGCTCATAGCCGGCCTCGTCGTCGGCGGTCGCGCCGGCGGGCAGGACGATCGTCAGGCCGTGCTCGGGGCACTCGTACCGAGCGCCCTCGGGCTCGGATGCGGGGGCCGGCTTGGTCGTCTTGCGGGTGGCGGTGGTGGTCACGGGTCCGGGTCCTCTCGTCGGGGCCCGGCCGAGCGCCCTACTTAGATGTTGGGCTGAAGCGGAACTCGACGACGTCGCCGTCAGCCATGACGTAATCCTTGCCCTCGATGCGGGCCTTGCCGCGGGCGCGCGCCTCGGCCACCGAGCCGGCGGCGACGAGGTCCTCGAACCCGACCACCTCGGCCTTGATGAAGCCGCGCTGGAAGTCGGTGTGGA
>JBDIAU010000012.1:0-16210 GCA_039812565.1 Beutenbergiaceae bacterium | reverse complement strand
GGCGCGTGGGACGTGGTGCCGACGCTGCGCTGGTTCATGAGGCGGCACGGCTTCCCCGAGGGCCCGATGCTCATGACCGACTGGGCGCCGACGAACACCGGCTGGTTCCGCTCGGGCATCGAGCACAAGCGCACCCGGCTGCGGGACCTGATGATCACGTTCCCGCAGATCCGCTGGGTGCTGGTGGGCGACGACGGGCAGCACGACCCGCTCGTCTACGACGACGTCGCCCGCGAGCACCCCGGCAAGGTCGCCGCCATCGCGATCCGCGAGCTGACGCCGGCGGAGCAGGTCCTCTCGCACGGCACGCCGGAACGGCTCGGCGCGCCGACCGCCATGCGCAACGCGACCGCGGAGCACGGGGTGCCGACGGTCACCGGCAAGGACGGGTACACGCTCCTGCGCCGGCTCCCCCGCCTCCTCTCGTCCCCTACTACCCCGCCGAACGCGTCGTTGCTCGGCTGAGAGCTCGGTTTCAGCCGAGCAACGACGCGTTCGGACGGGTGGGTCAGACGTCGACGACGGCGGCCTCGAACTGGCTCGCGTAGAGGCGGGCGTACGCGCCGTCCCGGGTGAGCAGCTCGTCGTGCGAGCCCTGCTCGACGATCGCGCCGTCCTCCATGACGAGGATGGTGTGCGCGTCGCGGATCGTCGAGAGCCGGTGGGCGATCACGAAGCTCGTCCGGCCCGCGCGCAGGGCGTTCATGGCCTGCTGGACCAGCACCTCCGTGCGGGTGTCGACGGAGCTCGTGGCCTCGTCGAGGATGAGGATCGCCGGGTCGGACAGGAACGCACGGGCGATGGTGATGAGCTGCCGCTCGCCCACGGACACCGTCCCGCCGTCCTCGTCCACCACCGTGTCGTAGCCCAGGGGCAGGGTCCGCACGAACCGGTCGACGTACGTCGCCTGTGCTGCGCGCACGATCTCGTCGCGGGTCACGGTGTCGGGGTCGTCGGCGCCGTACGCGATGTTGTCGGCGATCGTGCCGTCGAACAGCCAGGTGTCCTGCAGGACCATCCCCATCGTCGAGCGCAGCTCGTCCCGGGTCAGGGCCGAGGTGTCCACGCCGTCGAGGGTGATGCGTCCGCCGTCGACCTCGTAGAACCTCATGACGAGGTTGACGAGCGTCGTCTTGCCGGCACCCGTCGGCCCGACGATCGCGACCGTCTGCCCGGGCTCGGCGACGAGGGAGAGCCCGTCGATGAGCGGGACGTCGGGCTCGTACCGGAAGGAGACGTCCTCGAACGCCACGCGCCCCTGCACCGGCCCGAGGTGCTCGGGCTCGGCCGGGTCGGGCTCCTGCTCGTCGGCGTCGAGCAGCTCGAACACCCGTTCCGCGGAGGCGACCCCGGACTGGAGCAGGTTCATCATCGAGGCAACCTGCGTGATCGGCATGGAGAACTGCCTCGAGTACTGGATGAAGGCCTGGACGTCGCCGAGAGTCATCGCGCCCGAGGCCACCCGCAGGCCGCCGACGACGGCGATCGCCACGTACGTGAGGTTCGCGATGAACATCATCGCCGGCTGGATGGTGCCGGAGACGAACTGCGCCCGGAAGCTCGAGTCGTACAGGTCGTCGTTCTCCTCGTGGAACGTGCGGATGGCAGCGTCCTGCTGGCCGAAGACCTTGACGAGCGAGTGCGCGGTGTACATCTCCTCGATGTGCCCGTTCAGCCGCCCTGTGACCCGCCACTGCTTGACGAACTGCGGCTGCGAGCGCTTGGCGATGACGCCCGCGACGACGCCCGACAGCGGCACCGTGATCAACGCGATCACGGCGAGCAGCGGCGAGATGAGGAACATCATGACGAGGACGCCGACCACCGTGAGCACGGCGTTGATGAGCTGGCTCATGGTCTGCTGCAGCGTCTGCGAGACGTTGTCGATGTCGTTGGTGACGCGGGAGAGGATCTCGCCGCGCGGCCGGCCGTCGAAGTACTTCAACGGCAGCCGCGTGAGCTTCGCCTCGACGTCGGCGCGCAGCCGGAACGTCGTGCGCTGCACGACGTACGTCGTCACCAGCCCCTGGAGGTAGCCGAACAGGGCCGAGGCCAGGTAGATCCCGAGGACGGCCAGCAGGATCGTCGCGAGCTGCGAGAAGTCCACCCCTTCGCCGGGGACGACGCCGGGGATCCCGGAGAGCATGTCGGCCAGCTCCTGCTGGCCCTGCGCCTGAAGTCCAGCGATCGCCTGGTCGACGGTGATCCCGGAGGGGAGCATCTTCCCGACGACGCCCGCGAAGATCACGTTGGTGGCCTGGCCGAGGATCTTGGGGCCGACGACGGCGAGCGCGACGCTGGCCACGGACAGCACGGCCACGACGGCGATCCAGAGGCGCTCGGGGCGCAGCACTCCGACGAGGCGGCGCCCGGAGCCCTTGAAGTCGAGGGCCTTCTCGACGGGCGCGCCGCCCATGCCCATGGGGCCGCGGGGTCCGCCCATCCGCATGGGGCCACCGGCGGGACGTTCGGACGGGGCTTTGGTGGTGGTGCTCACGCGGCCTCCTCCTCGGTGAGCTGGGACAGGACGATCTCCCGGTAGGTCTCGCACGTGTCCATGAGCTCGGCGTGCGTGCCGGTGCCGACGACCCGACCCTCGTCGAGGACGACGATCCGGTCGGCGTGGAGGATGGTCGAGACGCGCTGGGCCACGATGACGACCGTCGAGCTCCGCGTCGTCGGCGCGAGGGCCGATCGCAGCCGCGCGTCCGTCGCGAAGTCGAGGGCGGAGAACGAGTCGTCGAAGAGGTAGATCTCGGGTCGCTTGACCAGTGCCCGGGCGATGGCGAGCCGCTGGCGCTGGCCGCCGGAGAAGTTCGTGCCCCCCTGGGCGACCGGGGCGTCGAGGCCCTCGTCGAGCGCCCGGACGAAGTCGGCCGCCTGCGCGACCCGGAGCGACTCCCACAGCTCCTCGTCCGTCGCGTCGGGCTTGCCGTAGCGCAGGTTCGAGGCGATCGTCCCCGAGAAGAGGTACGGCTTCTGCGGGACGAGGCCGATCTTCGACCACAGGACCTGCGGGTCGAGGTCCTTGACGTCGATGCCGTCCACGAGGACCTGGCCGGCCGTCGCGTCGTACAGCCGCGGCACGAGGCCGAGGAGCGTGGACTTGCCCGACCCCGTCGAGCCGATGACCGCCGTCGTCTCCCCCGCTCTGGCGTGGAGGGAGACACGCTCGAGCACCGGCGCCTCGGCGCCCGGGTACGTGAAGGAGACGTCCCGCAGCTCGAGGTCCGCGTACTCGCGCAGCTCCCGGACGGGGGACGGTGCCGTCACGACGCTCGACTCCGTGTCGAGCACCTCGTTGATCCGCTCGGCGCAGACCTCGGCACGCGGCACCATCATGAAGACCATCGAGGCCATGAGCACCGAGAACAGGATCTGCATGAGGTAGCTGAGGAACGCCACCAGCTCGCCGACCTGCATGTCCCCCGCGTCGACGCGGTGCCCGCCGAACCAGAGCACGGCCACGCTCGACGCGTTCACGATGAGCATGACGAGCGGGAACATCAGGGCCATGAGGCGGCCGACGCGGACCGAGACGTCCATGAGGTCGTCGTTCGCGACCGCGAACCGGCGGGACTCGGTGTCCTCGCGGACGAACGCCCGGATGACGCGGATACCCGTGATCTGCTCGCGCATCACCTGGTTGATGCGGTCGATCCGGACCTGGACGAGGCGGAAGAGCTTCCGCATCGGCTGGATGAGCAGCAGGATGGAGCCGGCGAGGATCGGCACGACGACGAGGAGCAGGCCCGAGAGCCGGGCGTCCTCGCGCAGCGCCATGATCACGCCGCCGATCATGACCATCGGGGCAGAGATCGCGATCGTCAGCGTCATGAGCAGCAGCATCTGGACCTGCTGGACGTCGTTGGTCGTCCGCGTGATGAGCGAGTGGGTGCCGAACTGCCCCACCTCGCGAGCGGAGAACGTCTGGACGCGCTCGAAGACGCCCGAGCGGACGTCACGGCCGATGCCCATCGCCGTCCGGGACGCGTAGTACACGGCGGTGATGGCGGCGGCGGCCTGGACGAGGGTGACGGCGAGCATCACGGCCCCGACGCGCAGGATGTACGCCGTGTCCCCCTTCGCCACGCCGTTGTCGATGATGTCCGCGTTGAGGCTGGGCAACGCCAGGTTGCCGATGGCCTGGATGAGCTGGAGGACGACGATGACCGAGATCACCGCCGTGTACGGGCGCAGGTAGGTGCGCATCAGACGGACGAGCATGCGGGCTCCCTCTCGGTGGTGGCAGGGTCCGGGTCCACGTCCGCCGGCGTCGGCGCGGCGACGAGACCGTGGACGAGGCAGCGGGACAGGTCGGCGGGCGCCACGGCGGCGCCGTCGGGCACCCCGGGCAGACGTTGGGCGAGGATCACGCCGCGGATCAGCCCGGCGGCCTGCAGCGGGCTGACGCGCAGGCGGTCGGCGTCCGGGGCGAGCACGTCGGCGACCGCGCCGAGCAGGAGCGCGTCGCGGCTGCGCTTCTCGGCCGGGTCGACGTCCGCCCGCGGATCCTCACCCCCCTCGCGCGCGATGTCGTGCAGGGCGATGACGAGCGGCAGGACGCCGTCCATCCGGGCCGAGACAAGATCCACGACCCGGGCGAGGCGTCGCCCCACGGGCCAGGCGAGGTCGATGCGGGCGAGGTCGGCGAGAAGCGGGGCGGGGTCCATGGCTTGGGCGACGGCGGCCCGCAGGAGCGAGCGCTTGTCCGGGAAGACCCGGAAGAGGGTGCCCTCTGCGACGCCGGCGGCCTCAGCGAGCTCGCGCGTCGAGACGTTCGCGCCCCGCTCGCGCAGGAGCGGCGCGGCGGCGTCGAGGATCGCGGCGCGGCGCTCGTCCGGGGCCATAGGTGCCGCCCGACCGCGAACGGGGTGCTGGCTCATGAGCGAGGAGTGTAGATGAGTGAGTGCTCACTCAGTCAAGCGCGCCTACCCGCGTCGCTCCCCGGCCGGGGTCAGAGCGGGCGCGGCGGCGGTGGCGGCCGCTCGAAGCGCGCCTCCGCGGGCGCCTGCCCCCGCTGGACCGTCGGGCTGAACGGGATGCCGGACTGGGTACCCGCGCTCTGGGCCTCCGACGACGCCTCCTCGGCCTGGCTCTGCGCCTCCGCCAGCGCCTCGGCCGGCGAGGCGAGCCTCGTCTCGGGAAGGTCGTCCCCCAGCTCGGACCGGCGGTCAGTCCGAGGTGCGGCCTCGACCGGGCCGGCGTCGTCCGCACCGCCGCGACCGGCGAAGGCGCCGGAGATCGCCCCCAGTGCGGCGGTGAACTCGGTCGGCACCACCCACAGCTTGCTCGACGTGCCGTTCGCGATCTGCGGCAGCACCTGCAGGTACTGGTAGGCGAGGAGCTTGGGGTCGGCGTCGCCGCGGTGGATCGCGTCGAAGACCTGGAGGATCGCGCGGGACTCGCCCTGTGCGCGCAGGATCGCGGCCTGCGCCTGGCCCTCCGCGCGCAGGATCGCGGCCTGCTTCTCGCCCTCGGCCGTGAGGATCTGCGACTGCTTGACACCCTCTGCCGTGAGGATCGTGGCGCGACGGTCGCGCTCGGCGCGCATCTGCTGCTCCATGGACCCCTGGATGCTGGCCGGCGGGTCGATCGACTTGAGCTCGACGCGGTTCACGCGGATGCCCCACCGACCGGTCGCCTCGTCGAGCACCCCGCGCAGCGCACCGTTGATCTGGTCCCGGCTCGTCAGGGTCTGCTCGAGGTCCATCGAGCCGATGACGTTGCGCAGGGTCGTGACCGTGAGCTGCTCGATGCCCGTGATGTAGTTGGCGATCTCGTACGTCGCGGCCTTGGGATCCGTCACCTGGAAGTACAGGACCGTGTCGATGCTCACGACGAGGTTGTCCGAGGTGATGACCGGCTGCGGCGCGAACGACACCACCTGCTCGCGCAGGTCCACGCGTGCCCGTACCCGGTCGATGAACGGGATGAGGAAGTGCAGGCCCGCGTAGAGCGTGCTCTGGTAGCGGCCCAGCCGCTCGACGATGAGCGACACCGCCTGCGGCACGATCCGCACGGCGCGGACGATGACGACGATGACGAAGATGACGACGAGGAACGCGACGACCGCGGTGACGATCGTGGCGACGCTGACGCCCACGGGTTCTCCTTCGATGGAGGTGGTCAGGGGGTGTCGTCGACGGGCCCCGGCGGGGCGGGTTCGACGACGGCGGTCGCGCCGTCGATGCGCACGACCCGCACCGACGTCCCGACCGGCAGCACGGCCGCCGGGTCGGCCGACCGGGCCGTCCAGACTTCGCCGGCGAGCTTGACCCGCCCGGCGTGGGCGCTGACGTCCATGACGACGACGGCGGGGCGGCCGACATGGGCGGCGACGTTCGTCAAGGTCTCAGGGACGGAGCGGCGGAACACCCTCAGCGCCCACGGCCGCACCGCGACGAGGAGCACGACCGAGACCACCGCGAACACGAGCACCTGGATGCCGACGGGTGCACCCAGCAGCGCCGCGACGGTCGCCGCGAGCGCACCGGCGGCGAGCATAAGGAAGATGAGGTCGACCGTCAGGACCTCGACGACCGCCAGGAGGATCGCCGCCGCGAGCCACGCGACCCACGCCATAGGAAGTCCCCTCCCGTCACGCGGCCGTCCCTCGGCCGCACCTCCACCTTATGCCGAGGTCATGAGAAGGTCGCGACGGGACCCGGGGGTTCAGCCGAAGGCGCGGGCGGACCACCGGCCGCGGTGCCGCTCGACGGCGAGGTCCAGCCCGAACGTCCGCGAGAGGTGCTGGGGGGTCAGGGCCTCCTCGATCGGCCCGGCGGCCTCGATGCGCCCGTCCCTCATGAGCAGCGCGTGGGTGAAGCCCTCGGGGATCTCCTCGACGTGGTGCGTGACGAGGACGACCACCGGCGAGCGGCGGTCCGTCGCCAGCTCGGAGAGCGACCGGACGAGCTCCTCACGGCCACCGAGGTCGAGGCCCGCGGCCGGCTCGTCGAGCAGGAGGAGCTCGGGGTCGCTCATCAGCGCCCGGGCGATCTGGACGCGCTTGCGCTCGCCCTCGCTGAGGGTTCCGAAGATCCGTCCGGCGAGGTGGTCCACCCCGAACGCCGCGAGAAGGTCGTGCGCGCGCGCCGCGTCGAGGTCCTCGTAGACCTCGCGCCAGCGCCCGGTGACGGCGTACGAGGCCGTCAGGACGACGTCGAGAACCGTCTCCGAGCCCGGGATCCGGTCGGCGAGCGTCGCGCTCGACAGGCCGATCCGCGGGCGGAGCTCGAAGACGTCCACCCGCCCGAGGCGCTCTCCCAGGACGGTCGCCGCGCCGCTGGTCGGGTGCAGCCGTGCCGCCGCGATCTGCAGGACGGTGCTCTTGCCGGCCCCGTTGGGGCCGAGGACCACCCAGCGCTCGCCGTCGGCCACCCGCCACGTCACGTTCTCGAGGATCGACTTCTCACCGCGTCGCAGGCTCACGTCGTCGAGGTCCAGGACGAAGGTCATGACCCGACCCTAGGACACCCGGGCCCCGCCCCCGGCCCGGCCGCGCGCCGTGTCCGCGCTCGCCTCACCGGGCGACGATCGGCACTGCCCGGCGGGGCGCGACCGCGGTCGCGGCGTCGACGGTGGTCACGGCGCTCCCCCGGCGCCGCACCCACTTGCTCAGCTCGACGACCAGGGGCAGGGCGAGCGCCAGAGCGACGGCGGCGAGCCACTGCGCCCCCGTGAGCGACGTGGTGAGGAGCGCGCCCTGGAGGCCCGGCAGCTCGGTCGCGAGAACGAGCGCGGCGACCGGTGCCGTGGAGATCGCGACGGCCTTGAGCACCGGAGCGGTGAGCCCGCTCGTGGGGTCGCGGCGGTTGGTCAGCGCGTTGAAGACGGTGCCGAGGCCGAGGACGACGAACGTCATCGTCATGGATGCGCTCGCGGCGTCGGTGCTGGGCTGGTCCGGCCCGGCGACCAGCGGGACGAAGGCAGCGAGGAACAGCACGGCGCCGTACAGCACCCAGAACGTGACGGCAGCACGGTTCGTGATCGGCAGCTTCGGGTCGCGCGGCGGCCGGCTCATGACGTCCGGGTCGCCCGGGTCGACGGCGATGACGACGACGCCGGCGACGGTGACGAAGAAGAGCAGGAAGAGCACCATCGTCGGGGTCAGGGCCACGCCCTCGTTGACGTTGAAGACCGTCGCCGCGACGAACAGCATGATCAGCGCGAGCAGCTGCGTCATCTGGAAGCGGATGTAGGCGACCACCTTGTCGTAGACGCGTCGGCCGAGCTCGACGGCGTGGACGAGGGTGCCGAAGTTGTCGTCCGTGAGGATCATCCGTGCGGCCTGCTTGGTCACCTCCGAACCGCTGCCCATGGCCACGCCGATGTCCGCCTGCTTGAGCGCGGCGGCGTCGTTCACGGCGTCGCCCGTCATCGCGACGACGGCGCCCTGCTCCTGCATGACCCGGGCGAGGCGGAGCTTGTCCTCCGGGGTCACCCGTCCGAAGACGTGGAGCTGCGGCAGCCGCGCCTTGAGCTCGTCGTCCGAGAGAGCCTGCAGCTCGGCGCCGCTGATCGCACCCGGACCCAGGCCGAGCTGCTCGCCGATGGCCCCGGCGGTCACCGCGTGGTCGCCCGTGATCATCCGGACGTCGATGCCGGCCTTGAGCGCGACGGCGACGGCGTCCTTGGACGAGGGCCGCAGCGGGTCGATGATCCCCACGAGGCCGGCGAAGCCGAGACCGGTGGTCAGCGCCATCGGGTCGCTCGCCATCGTCTCGAGCTCGTCCGCGTCGAGGAAGCGCGCCGCGAACGCGAGGACGCGCAGACCCTTGGCACCCATGTGCGTGTTGGCCTCGTCGATGGCCGCCCGGGCCTCCGCGATCGGCACCTGGGTGCGGAACGGCCCGCCCGACTCCACGCAGCGGGCGAGGACGACGTCGGGCCCGCCCTTGACGAGCTGCACCACACGCTCCTGGCCGTCGACGGTCACGCGGTGGAACGTGGCCATGAACTTGTACTCGGAGTCGAACGGCACCTCGGCGATGCGGGGGTACGCCCGGCGGGTCTCCTCGGCGTCGACGCCGAGCTTGGCCGCGAGGACGACGAGGGCCGCCTCCGTCGGGTCCCCGACCACGTCCCCGGCGTCGGAGACGGTCGCGTCCGAGTCGAGGACCAGGCCGAGCGCGAGCCGGGTGAAGTCCGGGGTCGGGATCCCGGCGACCGAGCGGATGGCGCCGCTCTTCTCGTAGCCCTCACCGCTCACGGTGAACCAGGATCCGTCGGCGTAGATGGTCGAGACCATCATCTGGTTGAGGGTCAGCGTGCCGGTCTTGTCGGTGTTGATCAGGCTTGTCGCGCCCAGCGTCTCGACGTCCGCGAGGTTCTTGACCACGGCCTTGGACTCGGCGAGCTGCTTGGCGCCCATGGAGAGCAGGCCGGAGACGAACGCGGGCAGACCGGTGGGGATCGCGGAGATCGCCATGGCCGTGCCGAGGAGCAGGAGCTCGCTGACCGACATGCCGCGGAACAGGCCGACCACCACGATGAAGGCGACGGCGCTCCACGCGATGACGCCGATGACCTTGGTGAGCGAGTCGAGCTCGCGCTGCAGCGGCGACCGCGTCCGGGTGACCGACGTGAGCATCGTCGCGATCTGGCCCATCTGCGTGTGCATGCCCGTCGCCGTCACGACGACGGCCGCGGTGCCGCGTGTCACCGACGTGTTCTGGAACAGCATGTTCGTCCGGTCGCCGAGGGCGACCTCGCCGTCGTCGAGCACCCCGGGGTCCTTGGGCACGGGCGCGCTCTCGCCGGTGAGCGCCGCCTCCTGCGCCTCGAGCGTCGCCGACCGCAGGAGCCGGCCGTCGGCGGGCACGATGTCCCCGGCCTCGAGCTGCACCACGTCCCCGGGGACGAGGTCGACGGCGGGGACGAGGGTCACCTGCCCGTCCCGGACGGCCTTCGCCTGAGGGACCTGGAGGTTGGACAGCGCGTCGACGCTCGCGCGGGCCTTGAGCTCCTGCCGGCCGCCGAGGACCACGTTCAGGAGGATGAGCAGGCCGACGATGATGCCGGTCGACACCTCGCCGATGACGAAGCTCACCACGCTCACCGCGACGAGCATGAGGTTCATCGGGTCCCGGAGCTGGGCGAAGGCGACGGCCCACACCGACGGCGGCTTCTCCCCCGCGATGGCGTTCGGTCCGCTCCGGACGAGGCGGGCCGCCGCCTCGGCGGAGGAGAGTCCACGCTCCGGGTCGACGCCGAGCGCGGCCGCGACGGCGGCCGGAGCCTGGGCGTAGGGCCGGGTGACCTCGGCGGTCCCCGGGTCCCCGGAGGGGCGGGCGGTGGTGTCGCTCATGGGACGGGCCTCCTCGGACGGCTGCGTGCGCACCCTAGCGACCCGACCTGACAACCGGTCCGCGCCGGGCCCGCGACACCGGGCACGACGACGGCCCGGGCCTCGCATGGGCGAGGACCCGGGCCGTCGGGGTCCGCTGTGGCGGCGGGGCCGGTCAGCGCCCGCGGCCGGCCAGCACCTGCTTGTACACGTCGACGGTGCGCTCGCCGATGGCGGTCCACGCGAAGTGGTCCTCGACGCGCTTGCGCGCCGCCACGCCCATCCGGGCCGCACGCTCGCGGTCCGAGACCATCTCCGTGAGCTGGGCCGCGAGGTCGGCCACGAAGCGGTCGGGGTCGATCGGGGTGCCGGTGCCGTCCTGGACCTGCTCGATCGGAACCAGGGTGCCGGTCACGCCGTCGTCGATGACCTCGGGGATGCCGCCCGTCGCGCTGCCGACGACCGGCAGTCCGACGGCCATCGCCTCGAGGTTGACGATGCCCAGGGGCTCGTAGACCGACGGGCAGACGAAGGTGGTGCTCGCGGCGAGCACGGCGACCAGCTTGGGCCGCGGCAGCATCTCCTCGATCCAGATGACGCCGCTGCGCTGCTCCGCGAGGCGGGCGACGGCGCCGCTCACCTCGGCCATGATCTCCTTGGTGTCCGGGGCGCCGGCGCACAGGACCACCTGGACCTCCGGCGGCAGCTGCTCGACGGCGCGCAGCAGGTACGGCAGGCCCTTCTGCCGGGTGATCCGGCCGACGAAGACGACCGTCGGGCGGTCCGGGTCGATGCCGAGCGTCCGGACGTAGGCGTCCGCCTCCTCGGCCTCGGCGCCGGTCGGGCGCACCCACCCCGAGAGGTCGATGCCGTTGTGGACCACGTAGACCTTCTCGGGGTCGACTCCGGGGTAGGCGCGCAGGATGTCGTTCCGCATCCCGCCGCTCACCGCGATGATCCCGTCGGCGGCCTCGTACGCCGTCTTCTCCGCCCAGCTCGAGACGGCGTAGCCGCCGCCGAGCTGCTCACGCTTCCACGGCCGCAACGGCTCGAGGCTGTGCGCCGAGATGACGTGCGGGATGTCGTGCAACAGGGACGCCAGGTGACCGCCCATGACCGCGTACCAGGTGTGCGAGTGGACCAGGTCGGCGCCTGCAGCGTCCTGGGCGAACTGCAGGTCGACGCTGAGGGTGCTGAGCGACGCGTTCGCCGAGGCCAGCTCGGCGGGGACCGAGTAGCCGGTGACGCCGGGCATGCCCTCCCGTGGGCCGTCGAAGCACCGGACCCGCACGTCGATGTGGTCCCTCAGGACGGCGGAGAGCTCGGCGACATGGACGCCTGCACCCCCATAGACGTGCGGCGGGTACTCGCGCGTGAGCAGGTCAACTCGCATCATGGATCACCGGGCCCTCGTTGGCTGGTCGACGGGTGACGCGACAGGCCGGTCCGGCATGAAACGGAGCACCCGTTCGCGCCGTCCGGAGCACGGCCGCGCCCTAGGGTTCAGAGCATGGCAGCCCCACGCGTCCTAGCAATCGTATTGGCAGGCGGAGAGGGAAAGCGGCTGATGCCGCTCACCGAAGACCGCGCGAAGCCGGCGGTGCCGTTCGGCGGGATCTACCGCCTGATCGACTTCGCCCTCTCGAACCTGGTGAACTCCAGGTACCTCAAGATCGTCGTCCTCACCCAGTACAAGTCCCACAGCCTCGACCGCCACATCGCGAAGACCTGGCGGATGTCGCAGCTCCTCGGCAACTACGTGGCCCCGGTGCCGGCCCAGCAGCGCGTCGGCAAGCACTGGTACCTCGGCAGCGCCGACGCGATCTACCAGAGCCTGAACCTCGTCGACGACGAGCGTCCGGACATCGTCGTCATCGTCGGCGCGGACAACATCTACCGGATGGACTTCTCGCAGATGGTCGACGCGCACATCGACGCGGGCGCGCCGCTGACCGTCGCCGGCATCCGCCAGCCGCTGGCCCTCGCGGACCAGTTCGGCGTCATCCAGGCCGACGCCACGGACCCGCGACGCATCGGCGCCTTCCTCGAGAAGCCGAAGAACGCCGTCGGGCTCGCCGAGTCCCCGAACGAGGTGCTCGCCTCCATGGGCAACTACGTCATGGACGCGGACGCCCTCGTCGAGATCCTCACGTCCGACGCGCAGAACGCCGACTCGCGGCACGACATGGGCGGCGACATCGTCCCCCACTTCGTCGAGCGCGGGGAGGCCGCCCTCTACGACTTCTTCGGCAACGACGTCCCCGGCTCCGCGCCGCGCGACAAGGACTACTGGCGGGACGTGGGCACGCTCGACGCGTTCTACGAGGCCAACATGGACCTCATCGCCACCGAGCCCGTCTTCAACCTGTACAACGAGGACTGGCCGGTCTACACGGGCTACGTCGGCCTGCCGCCGGCCAAGTTCGTGCACGCGGACAAGGGCCGCACGGGCCACGCCGTCAAGTCCGTGATCTCCCCCGGCGTGGTGATCTCCGGTGCCGAGGTCGTCGGCTCGGTCATCTCCCCGGGAACCCGGATCCACTCGTACGCCGAGGTCACGGGCTCCGTCATCTTCGACGGCGTCGACGTCGGCCGCCGCGCCGTGGTGAAGAACGCCATCCTCGACAAGTACGTGCAGGTGCTCCCCGACGCCTCGGTCGGCGTCGACCCGGAGCGCGACCGCGAGCGCGGGTTCACGGTGACCGAGGCCGGCGTGACCGTCGTGCCGAAGCACGCCGTCATCGAGCCCTGAGCCCAGGAACCGCACCGAGCAGCAGCGAGGGCGGGTCTCCCTTCGGGGAGGCCCGCCCTCGGCGTGTGCGGCGCAGCTGCTGCGTCGGCGGTGCCGCGTCAGTGGTGGTGCGGCGTGACGACTTCGGTGAGCACCGAGCCCCCGCGCTCGAGGCGGTGCCACGGGTCGGTGACCCGCAGCACGCTGTAGGCCCCGGTCGGTACGCCCGCGCTCACCCGGGCAAGAGCCGCCGGGTCCGAACCCGGGCCGGCCAGGACATAGGCGACGCCCGACATCACCGGCTCGTGACCGACCACGAGCACCGTCGAGGCGTCCTCCGGGACGCCACCGACGATGTCGAGGACGCCGGAGATCCCGGCGCCGTAGAGGTCCTCCGAGAACTCCACGTGCCGCCGCCCGTCGAGCGCCGCGGACACGAGGTCCCAGGTCTGGCGCGTCCGGACGGCGATCGAGCAGAGGACGACGTCCGGCACGAGGCCCGCGGCCGCGAACCCGTGCCCGACGTGCGCCGCCTGCCGGCGGCCCGTCGGGTTGAGCGACCGGAGCTCGTCCGAGACGCCGCCGTGGTGCTCCGCCTTCGCGTGCCGGAGCAGGATCAGGGTGCGCTCGGCCGGCTCGACGCCGGTCACTGCCCCATCGCGTGCACGCCGCCGTCGACATGCACGATCTCGCCCGTGGTGCCCGGGAACCAGTCGGACAGCAGAGCCGCGACCGCGCGCGCCGTCGGCTCCGGGTCGTCGACGTCCCAGCCGAGCGGGGCGCGGTCCGACCAGCCGTTCTCCATCGTGGCGAAGCCAGGGATGTGCTTCGCGGCCGTGGTGCGGATCGGGCCGGCCGAGACGAGGTTGACGCGGATGCCATCGGGGCCGAGGTCACGGGCGAGGTAGCGCGCCGTCGCCTCGAACGCCGCCTTGGCGACGCCCATCCAGTCGTAGACCGGCCACGCGTACCGGCCGTCGAACGTCAGGCCGACGATCGCGGACGGGTTCGCCAGGAGCGGCTTCGCAGCGACGGCGAGCGACTTGAGCGAGAACGCCGAGATCTCGATCGCGGTCGCGACGTCCTTCCACTGGCCGGCGAGGAAGTTGCCGCCCATCACCGACTGCGGCGCGAAGCCGATCGAGTGGACGACGCCGTCGAGGTGGTCCGTGTGCTCCCGGACCCGGTCGGCGAGCGCCGCCAGGTCCTCGTCGCTCGTGACGTCGAGCTCGACCACGGGCGCGGGTGCCGGGAGGCGGCGGGCGATCGTCTGGGTGAGGCGGAGCTGGCGCCCGAAGGAGGAGAGCACCACGTTGGCGCCCTCCTGCTGCGCGAGCCGGGCCACGTGGAAGGCGATCGAGCTGTCCACCAGCACACCGGTGATGAGGAGCGACTTGCCCTCGAGGAGTCCCATGTGTCGTCTGTCTCCTGTCTGCGTCGGATGGCGGGGCGTCAGTGGCCCATGCCGAGGCCGCCGTCGACCGGGATGACGGCGCCCGAGATGTACGCGGAGTCCGGCCCGGCGAGGAACTGCACCACGCCGGCGACCTCGTCCGGCTGGGCGAACCGGCCCACCGGGATGGCGGCCTTGTACGCGTCCTGGCGCTCCTGCGGCAGCGCGGCGGTCATCGCCGTGTCGATGAAGCCGGGGGCGACGACGTTCGCGGTGATGCCGCGTCCGCCCAGCTCCCGGGTGATCGAGCGCGCCATGCCGACGAGGGCGGCCTTCGACGACGAGTAGTTGACCTGGCCGGCCGTGCCGTACAGGGCGACCACGGAGCCGATGAGGACGATGCGTCCGCGGCGCAGGCGGATCATGCTCTTGCTCGCCCGCCGCACGCACTTGAAGGCGCCGCCGAGGTTGACGGACAGGACGCTGTCGAACTCCGCGTCCGTCATCCGCATGAGCAGCTGGTCACGGGTGATGCCGGCGTTCGCGACGAGCACCTCGACGGGACCGTTCTGCGCCTCGATCGTCTTGAACGCCTCTTCGACGGTCTCGGTGCTCGTGACGTCCCCGACGATCCCGAGGATGCCCTCAGCCGGCTCCTGGCCGCTGTGGTAGATCGTCGACACCTTGTCGCCGAGTGCGACGAACCGAGCGGCGATGGCCGCACCGATCCCCTGGTTCGCACCGGTCACCAGCACGCTGCGCGGCTCGCTCACGCGTCCTCCTTCTTACCTGGCAGGTTCGCGGACGCACGACGGCCACGGCGCCGTCGTCGTCTCGACGAACCCGACCGTAGCGGACGTCAAGGGCCCGTAGGCCCGCACCGCGCCAGCGCGTTAGCCTCGTGCAGTGCGGAGACGTCGCGGTGGAGCCGGCAGGGCCGGGGACGCCGCCGTGCCGTCGATCACGTCGGCTCGGCTGCCGCTCAAGGAGGACGTCGGCCGGCGGACGCACCGCTACCTCGTCTCGATGGGCATCCGCACCGTCTGCGTCGTCGCGGCCGTGGTCGCGGACGGGCCGTTGCGCTGGTTGTTCCTCGCGGGGGCCGTCTTCCTGCCGTACATCGCCGTCGTCCTCGCCAACGCCGGACGCGAGCGCGTCCAGGCGGCCACGCCCTACCTCGAGGCGCGCGCCCTCGGGCCCGGGCCCGGCACCGAGACCGACGCCGCCGAGACCGACGCCGCCCGGCCGCCGGGCGCGGACGGCCACGACGCCGAGCAGGGAGGGGTGGACGGCCGTGCTGCCTGAGGAGGCCGCCGCGATCTGCAGCGGCAAGGGGTGCCGCGCGCCCGCGACGTGGGCGCTCGTCTGGAACAACCCGAAGGTCCACACGCCCGAGCGCCGCAAGGTCTGGCTCGCCTGCGACGAGCACCGCGCGCACCTCGTGACGTTCCTCGAGGCCCGCTCGTTCCTGCGCGAGGTCGTGCCGTTCGCCGAGCTCGAGGCGGAGCCGGAGCGGCCGTGACCTCGCCCTCGGCCGCCGGGCCGGCCCGCGGCGCGGCGTCGCGACGCTGGCTGGGCGTCCTCGCCGTCGGCGTCGTGGTCGCGGCGGGCTGCGTCCTGGCCGGCCGCTGGCAGTGGACGCGGCACGAGCACCGCGTGGCGGTCGCCGCGGCGGTCGAGGCGAACTACGACGCGACGCCCGTCCCGCTCGGGGATGTCCTGCCCAGCCCGTCCGAGCCGCTCGCACCCGCCGACGAGTGGCGTCCCGTCACCGTCACCGGCCGGTACGCCGACG
>JBDIAU010000011.1:0-16560 GCA_039812565.1 Beutenbergiaceae bacterium | reverse complement strand
CTCGTCCGGCTCGTCCGGCTCGTCCGGCTCGTCCGGCTCGTCCGGCTCGTCCGGCTCGGGTCAGGCTCCCCCGGTCCATGCCGTCACGCGAGCCTCGGGCTGAGGAGGAGACGAGATGCCACGCACCGAGCAGAGGACGAACCCGGTGAGCGCGGACGACGGCGCGCCCCGGCGCAACGGGACGGGCCTCGCGGTCGCCGTCGGGATCGCGGCGACCGCGGCCGCCGGCTGGCTCGCCGTCGCGACCCTCGACGGCGCGCGCGCCGTCCCCTGGGTGATCGCCCGGGCGAGCGGGCTCGCGTCCTACGTGCTGCTCCTCACGCTGGTCACGACCGGGCTGCTCCTGGCGCACCCGTGGGCGCGACGCCTGCGCCGGCCGTCCCCGACCACTCGGTTGGCGCTCCACGTCTCGCTCGCGACGTTCACCCTCCTCTTCACGGTGCTGCACGTGGTCGTCGTCGCCACGGACCCATGGTCCGGGGTGGGGTGGAGAGGCGCACTGGTCCCGCTCGCCTCCGGCTATCGACCGGTCGCCGTCACGCTCGGGCTGCTCGCCCTCTGGGCCGGGCTGGTCACCGGGGTGACCGCGCGCCTCGCCGGTCGCGTCGCCGGCCGCGTGTGGTGGCCGGTGCACCGGGTGGCCGCCCTGACGTTCGTCCTGGTCTGGACGCACTCGGTGCTCGCCGGGACGGACACCGCCGCACTCCGCGGCTGCTACGCCGTCAGCGGCCTGGCGGTCGTCGCGCTCGCCCTCTCCCGGCACGCGGCACGAACCGCCGCCGACCGCCGCGAGGCGCACCTGCGGGCCCTCGCCGGGCAGCCGAGTGCCACCGAGGAAGGGCGACGATGACCCCCTCCCTGCCCCTGGCCGCCTCAGCGCCGACCGACGCCGGCGCCCGAGGCGTCGCCGCCGCGCCCGCGCTCAGCACCGTCCCCTGGCAGCTGCTGGCCACCGCCCAACGGCTAGCCCCGTTCGGCGGCGCCGACTCGGTCGTCACGGCGGACGTTCCTGCCCCGGAGGCCTACGTGGCGCACCTGGCCCGGCTCGGTCACCGCCCGCGCGCGACGACGGACCTGGTCGAAGACCTGGCCGGAGCAGGGCTCGCCGGCTGCGGCGGGGCGCACGTGCCGGTCGCGCTCAAGTGGCGCGCCGCGGCCGAGGCGACCGGCCCGCTCACGGTCGTCGCCAACGGCGCGGAGAGCGAACCCCTGGCCGGCAAGGACGGCACCCTCCTGCGCCAGCGGCCGCACCTCGTGCTCGACGGCCTCGCCCTCGCCGCCGAGGCGCTCGGTGCGTCCCGCACGGTCGTCTGGCTCCACGGCGACGACGACGGCGCCCGGCTCGCCGTCGAGCGCGCCCTCGCCGAGCGCGCTGCGGCGGGCGCACGGGACCACGGCGTCGAGGTGGTCGCGGGGCCGTCGCACTATCTGGCGGGCGAGGCGACGGCGATCACCCGCGCCCTCGAGGGCGGCCCACCGCTGCCGCGCCAGACGAGGAGCTACCGGCCCGAGCCCGGCGGGCCGGCCACGCTCGTCCAGAACGTCGAGACCCTCGCCCGTGTCGCGCTCGCGGCGCGGGGCGTCCCGGCGATGCGCACGGCCCTGCTGACGCTCGTCACCGCACGTGACCGGCGCGTCGTGGAGGTCGAGCGCGGGATCCCGCTGGGGGACGTCGTCGCCGCGGGCGGGGTCCTGCCGCCGGGCCTCCAACCCGTGGCCGTCCTCCTCGGCGGCTACGGCGGGGCATGGGCGAGCTGGACCGCCGTGGCCGGGATCCCCGTCGCCGAGGCGTCGTTCCGGGCGGCCGGCCTCACGCTGGGCGCCGGCGTCGTCGGCCTCCTGCTGCCGGGCGGCTGCGGGCCGGCCACGACGGCCACGATCGCCGCGTACCTCGCCTCGATGAGCGCGGCGCAGTGCGGACCGTGCCTCTTCGGGCTCCCCGCGGTGGCCGCCGCGACCGCAGCGGTGGCGAGCGGGACCGTGGCGACGGGTCGCCGCGGCGCCGGGCGGTCGACGCAGCTGCTGCGAGACCTGGGCGCCGACCTCGACGCCGTCCGCGGCCGCGGCGCCGGCCGGCATCCCGACGGCGCCGTCCGGCTCGTCGCCTCGGCGCTCGACGTGTTCGCCGACGACGTCGCCGCCCACCTCGCCGGACGGCCGTGCGCCGGCGCCGGTCGGGCGCACCTGCCCGTCCCGCCGGGCCCGGGGACGGCCGGTCGGCGGCGCGGGGTGGCTCGGTGAGCGGCCGCGCTGCCGGAGGCGAGCGGCTGCGCGTCGACCCGGCCCGGTGCGACGGCGTCGGCCAGTGCGCCCGGCTGGCGCCGGACCTCGTCTCCCTCGACCGGTGGGGCTACCCGCGGGTGGCCGAGCGTCCGCTCACGGAGGCGGAGCGGCCGGTGGCGGAGCGCGCGGCGAAGGGCTGCCCGTTCACCGCGCTGTGGTTCCAGCCTGTCCGGTGAGGTGGCCGACGGGCGAGGTGGCTCATCAGCTGGGGGCGTCCTGCGGGACGCGCAGGTCGAGCTGGGTCCGGGTGAGGTCCGCGTAGAGGCCGCCGCGCGCGAGGAGCTCCTCGTGCGTGCCTCGTTCGACCACCCGGCCGTGGTCGAGGACCACGATGAGGTCGGCCCGGCGCACCGTCGAGAGCCGGTGGGCGATGACGAGCGACGTCCGCCCGACCATGGCGCCCTCGAGCGCGCGCTGAACGGCAGCCTCGGACTCGGCGTCGAGGTGGGCGGTCGCCTCGTCGAGCACGACGACGCGCGGCGACCTCAGCAGCAGCCGCGCGATCGCGATCCGCTGCTTCTCCCCGCCGGACAGCCGGTAGCCCCGCTCCCCGACGACCGTCTCGAGGCCCCGCGGCAGGCGTCGGACCACGTGGTCCACCTGGGCCGCGGCTAGCGCCTCCCACATCTGCGCCTCGGTGGCGTCGGGGCGGGCGTAGGCGAGGTTGGCGCGCACGCTCTCGTGGAACAGGTGCGCGTCCTGGGTGACCACGCCGACCGCCCCCCGCACGCTCGCGAGCCGTGCCCGGCGCAGGTCGACGCCGCCGAGCCGGACCGTGCCGGCCGTCGGGTCGTACAGCCGGGCGACAAGGGCGCTCAGCGTCGTCTTGCCGGCGCCGCTGGGGCCGACGAGGGCGACCAGCGAGCCCGCGGGGACGCGCAGGTCGATGCCGTGGAGCACCTCCGCCTCGGTCCCGCCCTCGCCCGGGGCGAGGAGGTCGCGGCGGGCGCCGGCGACGGCGTCGTCCGGGCTCGGGTCGGCAGCGGCCGGTGGGCCGTCGGCGTCCTCGGCGGGGCCGGCCGCAGACTCGAGCGAGGCGAGAGCGACGTCGTCGCCCGACGGGTAGCGGAACCGCACGCCGTCGAGCTCGACGGCGAGAGCGCCGTCGGGCAGGTCGACGGCGTCCGGAGCGTCGGCGATCGCCGGTGGCAGGTCGAGGACCTCGAAGACGCGCTCGAAGGAGACCAGCGCCGTCATCACGTCCACCTGCACGTTGGACAGCGCGGCGATCGGCCCGTAGAGCCGCCCGAGCAGCGCGGCGAACGCGACGAGGGCGCCCACCGTCACGGTGCCCTCGATCGCGAGGACGCCGCCGACCCCGTACACGAGCGCGGTGGCCAGCGCGGCCATCGCGCCGAGCGCGGCGAAGAAGACGCGGTTGCTCATGGCGGTCTTCACGCCGATGTCGCGCACCCGCGCGGCCCGCTCGGCGAACTCGGCCTCCTCGCGCTGCGGGTCGCCGTACAGCTTGACGAGGAGGGCGCCTGCGACGTTGAACCGCTCGGTCATGCGGCTGCCGAGCTCCGCGTTCGACGTCATCGCCTGACGGGCTAGCCCGGCCAGGCGCCGCCCCACCCGCCGTGCCGGGAGGAGCAGCACCGGCACCACCACGAGCGCGACCAGCGTGATCTGCCACGACAGCGCGAGCATCGTGGCGAGGACCACGGTCACGGCCACGACGTTCGAGACGACGCCCGAGAGCGTGGAGGTGAAGGCCTGCTGCGCCCCGACGACGTCGCTGTTCAGCCGCGTGACCAGCGCCCCCGTCTGCGCCCGGGTGAAGAAGCCGATCGACTGCTGCTGGACGTGCGCGAACACGGCCGAGCGCAGGTCGTAGACCAGACCCTCGCCGATCCGCACCGAGTACCACCGCTGCACGAGCGACAGGCCGGCCTCCGCCAGCGCCAGCACCGCCACCAGGGAGGACAGGACGACGACGACGCGCTCGTCCCCCTGGCTCACGCCGTCGTCGATGATCCGCTGCAGCAGCAACGGTGTCGCGACGACCAGCAGCGCGCCCACCACGACCAGCCCGAGGAAGACCGCGATCAGCGGCCGGTACGGCCGGGCGAAGCCGAGGATCCGCCGGACCGTGCCGGGCGCCAGGCGGTGGTCGCGCGCCGAGGAGTCGAGACGGTACGAGCGGAACGCCTGCCACCCGCCCGCGCTCATCGACATGGCACCATCTTCTCCCGAGCCACCGACAGCCTGGGAACCTCAGCCCGAAGGGGTCACCGATGACCGCACGCGCGTGGACCGCGCACGTCTTCGTCGGCGTGAGCGTCGACGGGTTCCTCGCCCGGACGGACGGGGACCTGGACTGGCTGACGTCACGCGGCGAGGAAGCCGGTGACGCGGGGTACGACGCGTTCGTCGCCGACGTGGACCACGTGGTCCTCGGCCGCCGCACGTTCGAGACCGTGGCGGGCTTCGAGCCGTGGCCCTACGGCACCCGGCGCGTCCTCGTCGTCACCGCCGGGGGACTGCCCGCCCCGGACGCCCGCGTGCAGGTGGTGGGTTCGCTCGAGGAGGCCGTCGCGGTCCTGGACGCCGAGGGCGCCCGCCGCGTCTACGTCGACGGGGGCGCCACGATCCAGGGCTTCCTCGCCGCCGACCTCGTCGACACCCTCACGCTCAGCGCCGTCCCCGTGCTCATCGGCGGCGGGGTGCCGGTGTTCGGCACGCTCCCCGCCGACGTCCCGCTGCGTCTCGAGTCGAGCCGCGTGCTGCCGGGCGGGATGGTCCAGAGCACGTACGCCGTCGTGCGGGACGCCGCGTCCTGACGCCCGGGCGACGGCGCCCACGAGCACGACTGTCCACGATGCGATCACTCCGTCGACCTGCTTGATTCCCGATCTCGAGCGTCGGGATTATCTCCGGGTGACCCCGGACCTCACGGGTGCGACGTGCGCCGCGACCGCCATGTGTCGCGCCGCCATGCCGTGTCGCTGACGCAGACACCCCACCCGCCCTACCGACGAGAGGTCCGTCCCGTGCACCCGCCCATCTCCGGTCAGGAGTGATCGTGGCCATCGCCCTCCCCCGCCTGCGCCGCACCGACGACGACGCCGCCCCCGACCCCGACGCGGAGACGGTCGCCGTCCGCCTGGAGGGCGTGACGAAGCGGTTCGTGGAGCAGGGTCCGCCGGTCCTGGAGGACATCGACCTGCAGGTCGCGCCCGGGGAGTTCGTCTGCCTGCTGGGGGCGTCGGGGTGCGGCAAGTCGACGCTGCTGAACCTGGTCGCCGGCCTGGAGACCCCGACGTCGGGCACCATCGAGGTCGCGGAGTCGGGCGCGGCGCTGATGTTCCAGGAGTCGGCGCTGTTCCCGTGGCTGTCCGCGCGGGCGAACGTCGAGCTGGCCCTGCGCCTGCGCGGGGTGCCGCGGGCCGCGCGCCGCGCCCGGGCCGAGGAGCTGCTCGAGCTCGTCCGGCTGGCCGGCTCCGGGGACAAGCGCGTCCACGAGCTGTCCGGCGGGATGCGTCAGCGCGTCGCGCTGGCCCGCTCCCTGGCCCAGGACCGCGACGTGCTGCTGATGGACGAGCCGTTCGCCGCGCTGGACGCGATCACCCGCGACCTCATGCACGACGAGCTCGAGCGGATCTGGCGCGAGACCGGCCGCGCCGTCGTGTTCATCACCCACAACGTGCGCGAGGCCGTCCGCCTCGGCCAGCGCGTCCTGCTCATGTCCTCCCGCCCCGGCCGCATCGTCCGCGAGTGGGACGTCCACGTGGCGGGCCAGCGGCGCATCGAGGCCCCGGAGGTCGCCTCGCTCGCCGTGGAGATCACCGACCACCTGCGCCAGGAGATCCGCCGCCATGCCCACTGACGTCCTCCCGGCCGGCGCGCCGGGCGCCCCCGGAGACACCCGCGACCTCGAGGCCGGCCTCGACGCCCTGCAGACCGCCAAGCCGCCGCGCCCCGCGCGGAACCTCGGGCGCTCGATCCTGGCGCCGCTGCTCGGCCTGGGCGTGTTCCTGGGCGGCTGGCAGATCATCTACTGGCTCGGCCTCAAGCCCGCCTACGTCATCCCCTCCCCCGCCGACGTCGCCCTGGCCTTCACCCAGCTCTGGCAGCGCGGCGACGTCCAGGACGCCATCCTCACCAGCCTCGAACGCGGCATCCTCGGCTTCCTCGCCTCCGTCGCCATCGCCACCCCCCTGGGCATCCTCGTGGCCCGCGTCCGCTGGATCCGCGCCGCCTTCGGCTCCATCATCACCGGCCTGCAGGTCCTGCCCTCGGTCGCCTGGGTCCCCGCCGCCATCATCTGGTTCGGCCTGTCCGACGCCACCGTCTACTTCGTCGTCCTCATGGGCGCCATCCCCTCGATCATCAACGGCCTCGTCGCCGGCGTCGACCACATCCCACCCCTGTACCGCAACGTCGGCCGCGTCCTGGGCGCCTCCACCTGGCAGCAGATCCGCTGGGTCATGCTCCCCGCCGCCCTGCCCGGCTACCTCGCCGGCCTCAAGCAGGGCTGGGCCTTCTCCTGGCGCTCCCTCATGGCCGCCGAGATCATCGCCGTCGGCGGCACCATCGGCTTCGGCCTCGGCTCCCTGCTCCAGCAGGGCCGCGAGCTCGCCGCCATGTCCACCATCTTCGTCGCCATCCTGCTCATCCTCGCCATCGGCATGCTCGTCGAGCTCGCCGTCTTCGGCCCCCTCGAGCGCCGCCTCCTGCGCTCCCGCGGCCTCGGCGCCCGCTGACCCGACCACCACCCCTCGCCGAACGCATCGTTGCTCGGCCGAGACGACAGTCTCGGCCGAGCAACGATGCGTTCGGCAGGTGGGCCCGGGCGCGTCGACCTGCGGGATGATGCCTCGGTGAGGGTCTCGGCGAAGGCGGAGTACGCGGTCAGGGCGTGCGTGGAGCTGGCCACGCGGGCGGGCGAGCCACCGGTCTCGGTGGAGGCGCTCGCCGCAGCGCAGGGCCTGCCTGCGTCGTTCCTCGAACGGATCGTCGCGGACCTGCGCCGCGCCTCGATCGTCGCCAGCACCCGGGGCGCGGGCGGCGGCTACCGGCTTGCCCGGCCGGCCGCCGAGCTGACGCTCGCGGACGTCATCCGCGCCGTCGAGGGTCCGCTCGTGTTCGTCCGCGGCACGCGCCCGCCGGACCTGACCTACGACGGGGCCGCCGAGCCGTTGCTGCAGGTGTGGGTCGCGCTGCGGGCGAGCGTGCGCGCAGTCCTGGAGTCGGTGACGCTCGCGGACCTCGCCCACGGCGAGCTGCCCCCCGCCGTCCTCGCCCTCGCCGCCGACCCCGACGCCTGGACCAACCCGTAGCTCATCGGGTCGCGCGCGGGCCTCGGACCAGCACGTAGCCGGCGGCGAGCACGAGCACGCCCGCAGCGATCGTGAGGGCGTCGCCGAAGGCGGCCACGAAGGCCTCGTCGGCCGCGGCGGCGAGCGCCGCCCCGGCGGGACCGGCCTGCGCGGCCACCGCCTGCGCGGCCGCGAGCGAACCCTGCGCCGCCTCGGCCGCCTCCGGCGGCAGCCCCGCCAGCGCCGGCGCCAGCGTGTCGCGGTACACCTGGTTGAGGACGCTGCCCAGGACGGCGATCCCCAGCGCGCTCCCGAGCTCGCGGGACGTGTCGTTGACCGCGGAGGCGACGCCCTGCTTGGCGGGCGGGAGCGCAGCGGTGATCGCCGTCGTCGCCGGCGTGCCCGCGAGCGCCATGCCGACGGCGAACAGCACCAGGCCCGCCAGGAAGACCGGGAACGAGAAGTCCGTCCCCAGGGTGGTCATGACCAGCAGGCCCGCGGCGAGCGAGACGAGCCCGACGGCGCCGAGCCGGTTGAGCCCGACGCGCTCGGCGAGCACCGGCGCCCGCCGGGCGAGGGGGATGAGCACGAGGGGCATCGGGAGCATCGTCACGGCGGCGGCCAGCGGCGACTTCCCGACCACGAGCTGCAGGTACTGCAGGATGACGAAGAAGAACCCGAACGCCGCGAAGAACTGCGCCAGGAGGGACAGCGAGCCCGTGCCGAACCCGCGCAGCCGGAACAGGCGCGGGTCGAGCATCGGCTCGCGGCGGTGCAGCTCCCAGAGCACGAGCCCGACGAGGGCGCCGGCGCCGAGGACGAGCCCGGTGACGACCCACGGGTCGCCCCAGCCCTGGACCGGGCCCTCGATGATGCCGTAGACGAGCGCCGTGATGCCGACGAGGGCGAGGACGGCGCCGACGAGGTCGAGCCGGGGCGCGCTGATGTCCCGCGAGGCGGGCACCACGACGAGCGTGCCGACGAGCGCCAGGACCGCGAGGACGACGTTGAGGGCGAAGAACGAGCTCCAGGCGAAGTACTCCAGGAGCAGGGCCGAGCCGAACAGCCCGATCACCGCGCCGCCGCCTGCGACGCCCACCCAGACGCCGACGGCGCGGGGCCTCTCCTCCTCCGGGAAGGACGTCGTGATGACGGACAGCGTGGTCGGCATGACGAACGCGGCCCCGACGCCCATGACGGCGCGCAGCACCACGAGGGCGCCGGGCGAGTCGACGGTGGTCGCCACCGCGGCGGCGCTCCCGAAGACGACGAGCCCGACGAGCAGGACGCCCTTGCGCCCGTACCGGTCGCCGAGGGCACCGGCGGGCAGGAGGAGCCCGGCGAAGACGAGGGTGTAGGCGTCGACGATCCACTGGAGCTGCGACTGGGTCGCGCCCGTCTCCCGCGCGATGTCGGGCAGCGCGACGTTGAGCCCGCTCACGGCGCTCACCACCATCATCAGCGCGAGCGCGACGACGGCGAGCACCTGCCTGCGGCGGTGCGGGTCGGCCACGAGGGCGGCGGGGACGGGCGCAGAGGCGTCGGGGTGGGACATGCGGCGCACCTTCCACAATTCAACAGGCGATGAACTCTCGCGAACTCTACGACCGATGAATTAGGCTGGCAAGCATGTCCCGCCCGACCGCCCCCGCGCCCGCACGACCGGGCCGACG
Organism: Beutenbergiaceae bacterium; assembly: GCA_039812565.1. Taxonomy (GTDB): domain Bacteria; phylum Actinomycetota; class Actinomycetes; order Actinomycetales; family JAHECE01; genus JAHECE01. The sequence goes on along the minus strand of JBDIAU010000011.1, from coordinate 7,343 downwards.
GCCCGGCGACAGCGGGACCCGGGCCGCCATCGAGGCGGCCGCCCGGGCGCAGTTCGCCGCCCGCGGCTACGAGCGCTCGACGATGCGCGGGATCGCGCGCGACGCCGGTGTCGACGCCGCGCTCGTCGCCCACTTCTTCGGCTCCAAGGAGCGCCTCTTCGCCGCCGTCGTCGAGCTGCCCTTCGACCCCTCGGAGGTCATCCCCCGCCTCGTCGCCGGCGAGCGCGCCGACGTCGGGCGGCGCTTCGCGACCTTCCTCGTCTCGGTGCTCGACGACGCCGACGCCCGGGCCCGGCTCCTCGCGCTCGTCCGGGCCGCCGCCACCGAGCCCGGCGCCGCCGACGCCGTCCGCACGCTCGTCACGACGCGCGTCGTCGAGCCGCTCGTGGCCGCGCTCGGCGTCTCCGACGCCGGCCTGCGCGCCGGGCTCCTGGGCTCCCAGATCGTCGGCCTGGTCATGGTGCGGCACGTCGTCGGCGTCGAGCCGCTCGCCGGTGTGCCCGGCGAGCGGCTCGTCGAGGTCCTCGCCCCGACCCTCCAGCGCTACCTCACCGAGCCCCTCTGAGGCACCTCACCCGGGACCTCCGGCCCGGCAGGAGGCCGCGCAGACGCCCCCGCAGCGCCCTGACCCCGCCCGCACGCCCGCACCGCCCGTCGGTCGCGTTGACACGCCCCCGGCACGGGCACAGGCTCGAACGGTGAGCCTTCAGACGTCCCGCACGGAGCCGGGCCCGCAGGCCGCGGCCGTCACGCCCGCCGCGTCGGGCTCGGGCCCCAGGGTCTGCGTCGACGGCAACGAGGCCGCGGCCCGCGTCGCCTACGCGCTCAGCGAGGTCGTGGCGCTGTACCCGATCACCCCCGCCTCCCCCATGGGCGAGCACTGCGCGGACTGGTCCGACGCGGGCCGGCCCAACGCCTGGGGCGCGGTGCCCGACGTCATCCAGATGCAGTCCGAGGCGGGCGCCGCCGGGGCCCTGCACGGCGCCCTGCAGAAGGGCGCGCTGGGCACGACGTTCACGGCGTCGCAGGGCCTGCTCCTCATGGTCCCCGACATGTTCAAGATCGCCGGCGAGCTCACCCCGGCGGTCGTCCACGTGGCCGCGCGGGCCGTCGCGACGCACGCGCTGTCGATCTTCGGCGACCACTCCGACGTCATGCACGCCCGCACCACCGGCTGGGCGATGCTCGCCGCGGGCTCGGTCCAGGAGGCGCAGGACCTCGCCCTCGTCGCGCACGCGGCCACGCTGCGCTCGCGCGTGCCGTTCCTCCACCTCTTCGACGGGTTCCGGACGTCGCACGAGATGGCGACCATCGAGCCGCTCGACGACGCGACGCTCCACGCGCTCGTGCGCGACGAGGACGTCAGCGCGTTCCGCGCCCGCGCCATGACGCCCGAGGCGCCCACGGTCCGCGGCACCTCCCAGAACCCCGACGTGTTCTTCCAGTCCCGGGAGGCGTCGAACCCGTTCCACGCCGCGGTGCCGGGCGTCGTCGCCGGCCTGCTGGACGAGCTGGCGGCCCGCACGGGACGCCGCTACGGCGTCGTCGACTACCACGGCGCCCCGGACGCCGACCGCGTCGCCGTCGTCATCGGCTCAGCCGCCGGGGCGCTGGAGGAGACCGTCGACGCCCTGGTCGCCGCGGGCGAGCCGGTCGGCATGGTGCGGGTCCGGCTGTTCCAGCCGTTCCCCGCGCGCGAGCTCGTCGCCGCCCTCCCCCCGACCGTCCGCGCCGTGGCCGTGCTCGACCGCACCAAGGAGCCGGGCGCCGTCGGCGAGCCCCTCTACCTCGCCGTCGTCGCAGCGCTGGCCGAGGCGATGGACTCCGACGAGCCCCCGTTCCCCCGCCTGCCCCGGGTGGTCGGCGCGCGCTACGGGCTGTCGTCGAAGGACGTCGCCCCCTCCTCGCTCGCCCCCCTGTTCGGGGAGCTCGCACGGGAACGGTCGCGGCGCCACGTCACGCTGGGCATCGACGACGACGTCAGCCACCTCAGCGTCCCGGTCGACCCGTCGTTCCGGGTCCCGCGCGCCGACGGCGAGGTGCAGGCCGTCGTCGTCGGCCTCGGCTCCGACGGCACGGTCGGGGCCGCGAAGTCGACGGTCGCGATCATCGGCGAGCGCGCGGGCCTGCACGCCCAGGGCTACTTCGTCTACGACTCGAAGAAGGCCGGCTCCGTCACGGAGTCCCACCTGCGCTTCGGCCCTGCGCCGATCCGTTCGACCTACCTCGTCGAGGGTGCCGACCTCGTCGCCTGCCACCAGTTCTCGCTCCTGGACCGCACCCGCCTCCTGGCTCGCGCCCGGCCGGGCGCGACCGTCCTGCTCAACACCCGGCACGGCCCGGAGGACGTCTGGGACCACCTCTCCCGCGACGCGCAGGAGCGGGTGCTCGCCCAGGGGCTCGAGCTGTGGGTGGTCGACGCCGCCCGCGTCGCGCGCGAGGCCGGCATGGGCCGGCGGATCAACACCGTCATGCAGCCGTGCTTCTTCGCGCTCGCCGGCGTCCTGCCCGTCGAGGAGGCGGTCGCCGCGATCGAGGACGCCGTCCGGCGCACCTACGGCGCCCGCGGCCGGGTGGTCGTCGAGCGGAACCTGGCCGCGGTGGCGGGGGCGCTCGGGGCGTTGCGCCGCGCCGTCGTCCCCGCCGCCGTCACGACCACGGCCACCGTGCCGCCTCTCGTGCCCGACGACGCCCCGGCGTTCGTGCGCGACGTCACCGCCCGGCTGCTCGCCGGCGAGGGCGACCTCCTCCCCGTCAGCGCCCTGCCCGCCGACGGCGTGTTCCCCACCGGGACGGCCGCGTACGAGAAGCGGGCCATCGCCACGGAGATCCCCGTCTGGGACCCCTCGCTGTGCATCGACTGCGGCAAGTGCGCCCTCGTCTGCCCGCACGCGGCCATCCGGATGTCGATCTTCACCCCGGAGACGCTCGCCACCGCGACCGGCGACGGCGCCGCGGACGTCCTCACCAAGCCGTTCACCAGCCGCGACCTGCCCGGGCACCTGCTCACCGTCCAGGTCGCACCCGACGACTGCACCGGCTGCGGCATCTGCGTCGACGTCTGCCCGGCCCGGTCCAAGACGGTGCAGCGGCACAAGGCGCTCGACCTCGCGCCCGCCGACGAGCACCGCGACGTCGAGCGCGTCCGCTGGGCGGCCGTCACCCGGATCCCTCCGGTCGACCGGGCCCTGGTTCCGCACGACACCGTCAAGGGCTCTCAGCTGCTCGAGCCGCTGTTCGAGTTCTCCGGCGCCTGCTCGGGCTGCGGCGAGACGCCCTACGTCAAGCTCGCGACGCAGCTCTTCGGCGACCGGATGGTCGTCGCGAACGCGACCGGCTGCTCGTCGATCTACGGCGGCAACCTGCCCACGACGCCGTGGACCACGACGGCGGACGGCCTCGGCCCGGCGTGGAACAACTCGCTCTTCGAGGACAACGCCGAGTTCGGCCTCGGGATGCGGATCGCCATCGACGCCCAGGAGCGCCAGGCCCGGGACCTGCTGCGCCGCCTCGCCCCGACCCTCGGGCACGGCCTCGCCGACGCGATCCTCGGCAACGACCAGCGCACCGAGGAGGCCGTCCGGGAGCAGCGCCGCGCCGTCGCCGCCCTGCGCGACGTGGCAGCGCCCCTGGCCGCCGGCACCGACGACGCGGCCGCGGAGGCCCGCCGCCTGCTCGAGCTCTCCGGCGCCCTGGTCCGGCAGAGCGTGTGGATCGTCGGCGGCGACGGCTGGGCGTACGACATCGGCTTCGGCGGCCTCGACCACGTGCTGTCCACGGGCCGCGACGTCAACGTGCTCGTCCTCGACACCGAGGTGTACTCCAACACCGGCGGCCAGGTCTCCAAGGCCACCCCCCGCGGCGCCGTCGCCAAGTTCGCCGCCGGCGGCAAGGCGACGGGGAAGAAGGACCTCGGGGCCGTCGCCCGCTCCTACGGCGACGTGTACGTCGCGCAGGTGGCCATGGGCGCGAACGACATGCAGACCACCAAGGCGTTCGCCGAGGCGGACGCGTGGCCCGGGCCGTCGCTGATCATCGCGTACAGCACGTGCATCGCCCACGGCATCGACATGGGCACGTCGATGTCCCACCAGAAGGACGCCGTGCGCAGCGGGTACTGGCCGCTGTACCGGTTCCGCCCGAGCGAGGGCCCGGACGGGCAGCCGTTCCACCTCGACTACCGCCGCCCGAGCCTGCCGATGCGCGACTTCATCGCCGCGGAGGCGCGGTTCGCGATCCTCGAGCGCACCCACCCGGCGCGCGCCCGCGTCCTGGCCGAGGAGCTCCAGGCCGACGCCGACGAGCGGTGGCGCTACTACGAGCAGCTCGCGGCGCTGACGCGGACGGCGCCCACCCCCGGTCACGGGAGGGAGGGGGACGCGCCGTGGCCGACCTGACCACCCGCTACCTCGGGCTGACGCTGCGCACGCCGATCGTCGCCTCCGCCTCGCCGATCGCCGGGACGCTCGACGGCGCCCTGCGCCTCGAGGACGCGGGCGCGGCCGCGGTGGTCCTGCCCTCTCTCGTCGAGGAGGAGGTGCTGCACGAGGAGACCGAGCTCGACCGGCTCCTGGAGCGCGGCACCGACGCCTTCGCCGAGGCCCTCGACTTCTTCCCCGCCCTGCCCACCTACACCGGCCCCGGCGAGCGGTACCTCGCCCACCTCGAGGCCGTCGCGAGCCGGCTCTCCGTGCCGGTCGTGGCGTCCCTGAACGCGACCGCGCCCGGCTCGTGGGCCCGGTACGCGCGGTGGATGGCGGACGCCGGCGCCGCCGCCGTCGAGCTCAACCTCTACCGGGTGGCCGCCGAGCCGGACCGCAGCGCGGCGGACGTCGAGGCGGACGACGTCGCCGCCGTCGCGGCCGTGCGCCAGGACCTCGACGTGCCCCTGGCCGTCAAGCTCAGCCCGTACTACTCGGCGACCGCCCACCTGGCGGCGCGCCTGGTGGCCGCCGGCGCGGACGGCCTCGTGCTGTTCAACCGGTTCTACGCCCCTGACCTCGACGTCGAGACGCTCGACGTGGCGCCCCGGCTCGAGCTGAGCCGGCCGTGGGAGCTGCGGCTCCCGCTGCGCTGGATCGCCGTCCTGCGCCCGCAGCTCGGCCCGGGCGTCGGCCTGGCGGCGACGTCGGGCGTGAGCGAGGGTGTCGACGTCGTCAAGGCGCTCGCCGTCGGTGCCGACGTCGCGATGACGACGTCCGCCCTCCTGCGGCGCGGGCCCGAGCACCTCATGACGATGGAGGCCGCCCTGGAGACCTGGCTCGACGAGCACGGGTACGCGTCGGTCGCCGAGCTCCGCGGCTGCGCGAGCCAGGGCACCGCGAGCTCCCCGGCCGCCTTCGAGCGCGCCGGCTACCTGCGCACGCTCCACTCCTGGTCCTGACCGGCGAGCACTGCGCCGCCGAGGACACGTCCGTGCGGTTCGATGGGCCCGTGAGCAGCCCCGAGAGCCCCGGACGGACGGGCGAGAGCCGCTGGCCGATGCTGAGCGCCGTCGTCGCGATCGGCGTGCTGCACCTGTTCCTGCCGGCGGACTTCCTGGTCGCGGGGCCGTGGGTCTTCCAGGGCGTCCTCCTGCTCTTCCTGGCCGTCCTCGTCATCGGCGACCCGGGGCGGATCGACCGGCGCCGGACCTGGCTGCGCGTGACGACCGGGCTCATGATCGGCACGATCACCGTGACGAACGCGGTCCTCGCCGCGCGGCTCGTCGTCGGGATCCTCGAGAACGAGCGCTTCGACACCGCGCAGGAGCTGCTGCTCATCGGCGGCGTCATCTGGCTGACGAACATCGTCGCGTTCGCCCTGTGGTTCTGGGACCTCGACCAGGGCGGCGCCGCCGAACGGGCGGCCGCCTCGCGGCAGTCGACCCCCGCGTTCGTGTTCCCCGAGATGACCAACCCCGAGCACGCACCGCCCGGCTGGTACCCGCAGTTCGTCGACTACCTCACGCTGTCCTTCAACACGGCGACGGCGTTCAGCCCGACGGACGTCTCCCCCATCAAACGCTGGTCGAAGCTCCTCACCGCGTTCGAGTCCGCGATCTCCCTGCTCTTGGCGCTCCTCGTGATCGCGCGGGCGGTCAACATCCTCTGAGCGGCCCCGGGTTCGCGTCGGGGCCCGGCTGCCGCGTCAGCCGCGTCGCCGCACCCGGGGCAGGAACCGGGGTGTCCGGGCCGCGTACGCCGGGTAGTCGGGGAACCGCTCGGCCAGCCGCGCCTCCTCCCACCGGGCCTTGACCGTGAGCAGCGCGACGAGCAGGCCGAGGACGACCAGCCGCCGCGGGTCCCCGGCGGCCAGCGTCACCGACGTCGCGACGAGGAGCACACCCGTGTAGATGGGGTGCCGCACCCAGCGGTAGAGCCCGCCCGTGCGCAGCACCGCGTGCGCGTTCGGCAGCGGCACCGCCGTCAGGCCGCGTCCCAGCGCCGTCCCGCCCACGAGCACGAGGGCCGTGCCGGCCAGGGCGCCGACCGCGGCCGCGGTCAGCAGCACCGGCCCCGGCGTCCACAGCTCGCCCCGGGGGAGCAGGACGAGCGCCGCGAGCAGGACCATCTGCGCGGTGACGAGCGCGTACGCCGTGCGCCGGTCCTCAGGTGCCGGGACCGCCGTCGCGCCGTCGTCGCCCTCGGTCATCGCGCCTCCTCGCTGTCGTGGGACCTCAGTGTCACACCGCGGCGCCAGACGACGAGGTCGGCGAGCGCGTCCGTGGTGCCGACCACGCCGTCGACGCCGACCCAGAGCGCGGCCAGGCCCCGCGCCGCGGCCTGCTCCGCCACCGCGTCGACGCCCACGAGGAAGAGCGCCTTCGCCCAGACCTCCGCCCACGCCGGGTCCGGCCCGACCACGGTGACGGCCCGCAGGCCCGCCCCGCCCGGGCGCCCCGTGCGCGGGTCGACGAGGTGGTGCACCACCTCACCCCCGCCCGCGCGCCAGCGTCGCCGACGGGTCGACGACGTCGCGCACGCGGCGTCGCGCAGCCCGAGGACGAGCAGCGGCTGCTCGCCCTCGCCCCCGACGCCGCTCGTGCCGCCGCCCTCGGGGTCCTCGACGCCGACGAGCCAGCGCTCGCCGTCGGGGGCCCGGCCCCGGACCGCCAGGTCGCCGCCCGCGTCGACCATCGCACCCGCGCCCGCCACCTGCAGGCACTCCGCCGCCCACCGCACGGCGAGCCCCTTGCCGATCCCGCCGAGGTCGACCGCGCTGCCGTCGAGGCGCAGCCGGTCGCGCTCGCCGTCGCGGTCGACGACGGGACGCCACGGCGCGGTGCGCGGCTCGACGCCGCCCGGCCGGCCGCGGTCCTCGCCCCGGACCGGGCCGTCCGCGCCGAACGCCAGGCCGGCGTC
>JBDIAU010000010.1:0-16926 GCA_039812565.1 Beutenbergiaceae bacterium | reverse complement strand
CCGTGTTCCTCATGGTGGTCGGGGCGACGCTCGTCGCGGTGACGACCGCCCTGCTCATCAACGCTCTCGTGACGCGGCGGCTCGCCGTCGCCCTCGGGCGTCAGCGCCTGGGGCGGATGAGCGGGCACGTCGTCGTGGTGGGCCTCGGGTCGCAGGGGTTGGACGTCGTGGGCCGGTTGCGCGCCGACGGGTGGCCGGTCGTCGTCGTGGAGCAGGACGAGTCGAACCGGTTCGCCGGCCAGGTGCGGGCCCTCGGCGTGCCCGTGCTCGTCGCGGACGCGACGCTGCCCGAGACGCTGCGGGCGGTGAGCATCGGGGGCGCCGCGGGTGTCGCCGTCGTCACCAGCGACGACCTGGTCAACGTCGAGGTGGGGCTCGCCGTCCGGGACGCCCTCGGGCCGGCGTCGACGGTGCCAGTGGTCCTGCGGGTGTTCGGCCACCAGCTGGCCCGCGTCATCGACCGGTCGCTGCCGATCGGCGTCGTGCGCTCGACGGCGGAGCTCGCCGCGCCGTGGTTCGTCGGGGCCGCCCTCGGGCTGGACGTGCACGGCACGTTCACGGTGGGCTCCGCGCTGTTCGTGGTGGGCAGCTTCACGGTGGCGCGCGGGCTCGACGGGGTGTCCATGCAGGACCTGCCGGCGCGGACGCGGGTCGTGGCGATCAGCCGCGCCGCCCGCGGTGGCGTCCTCGAGCACCCCCCGCGCCGGGGGACGCGGTTCGAGGCCGGCGACCGGGCGTACGTCGTCGGGCCCCACGAGGCGCTCCTCGCGCTGCTCGCGGGGTCGCGGGAGCCGGCGAGGAGCTGACCGGACGTGGGGTCGGTCCCGCCCCGCCGTTCAGTCAGGGTCGTGGGCGCTCGACCCACGGCCCGAGGCCACTGACGCGGGTGACCCTGATCCGGGCGACGACTCCGGGCGGCGGGTCCGGCATCGGGGGGAACGGCGTGCCGGGTCCGACGTAGGTCTGGGCCAGCTCGTGCAGGAGCTGGGGTGCGCCGCCCCTGGTCAGCGTGGCCTCGCCGCGCACCACCAGGTACTCCTGCATCCCGATGCGGTTGCGACGCGTGCCCTCGAACGAGACGACGACGCGGGGGTCCCGGGCGAGGTTGACGAGCTTGCGCTGCTGCGGGTCCAGGTGCGCGGTGACGAGGTCGTCGCCGTCGATCCCGACCCAGACGACGCTCACCTGGGGTGAGCCGTCCGCGTTCACGGTGACCATGTGGCCGAGCCGGCCGGAGGCGATGAGGTCTCGGGCGGCGGCGTTGAGGTGGGCCATTCGGCGAGCGTCCCACGCCGTCGACGGCGCCCGGAAGGAGGCGTCCAGGGCGCGGCCGGGGCGCGCCGTCGTCGGCATTCACAGGGAGACGGGCGTCCGAGTCCCTCAGGACGGCCCGGAGGTGGGCGATCTGACCCAGTGGACATTGGAGCACGGCGAGGGGACTGGTGATGGCGCGACACGCTCGACTCTGGTCACTCGTGGTCGCGTTGGTCACCCTGATGACACCCGGGCTCGTCGCGATGGCGCCCCCCGCGGTGGCGGCCGACACGAGCGCGTTCGACCCCGGAATGATCATCGCCGACGAGGTGTTCTTCGCGCCCGACGCGATGTCGGCGGCGCAGGTCCAGGCGTTCCTGGACGCCAGGGGCACGAAGTGCGTCCCTAGCTCCACGGGCGTCCCGTGCCTGAAGGACTACCGGGAGACCACGGTGACACGGGCGGCGACGGCGCAGTGCGCGGCCTACCAGGGCGTCGCGAACGAGACCGCGGCGCAGATCATCTGGAAGTCCGCGCAGGCGTGCGGGATCAACCCGCAGTCGTTGCTCGTCGTCCTGCAGAAGGAGCAGGGCCTGGTCAACGCGTCCGGCTCCTCCCTGACGACGACGCGGTACCGCTCGGCGATGGGGTACCGCTGCCCGACCGGCGCGCCGTGCGACCCGGCCTACGCGGGCTTCGCCAACCAGGTCTACAACGCGGCGTCGCGGTTCCAGTACTACGCGGACAACCCGAGCCGGTTCACCTTCAAGGCGGGCCAGAACAACACCATCGCGTTCCACCCGAACGCCTCGTGCGGCAGCTCGGTGGTGCGGATCCGCAACCAGGCGACCGCCGGGCTCTACAACTACACGCCGTACCAGCCCAACGCGGCGGCGCTCGCCGCCGGGTACAAGGCCGGCGACTCGTGCTCGGCCTACGGCAACCGCAACTTCTGGCTGTACTTCAACGACTGGTTCGGCCCGACGTCGGGCGAGGCCTACAACCCCGTCGGCGCGATCAGCGCCCTCACGGTCAGCGGCTCGACGCTGCGGATGACGGGCTGGGCGCTCGACCCCGACACCACCGGTCCGATCTACGTGTGGGTGACCCTCGACGGCGCCGGCCGTCACGTGCTCGCCAACCAGGCCGACGCGACCGTCGCCGGCGCCTACCCCGACTACGGCAGCGCGCACGGCTGGTCGGTCGAGCTCAGCGCCGACCCGGGCACGCACACGCTCTGCGCGACCGGCTCCAACGTCGGGATCGGCTCGCACACGTCGTACGGCTGCCGCACGGCGATCGTGCTCGGCAACACCCCCCGGGGGAACTGGGAGGCGGCGACCGCCGTCGACACGGGCATCCGGGTCAAGGGTTGGGCGTTCGACCCCGACACCACCGGGCCCGCCTACGTCTGGGCGACCGTCGACGGTGGCAGCGGGCGGCACCTCGTCGCCAACGCGTCCCGCGGCGACATCGGCAGGGCCTACCCCGACTACGGCCCGAACCACGGCTTCGACACCACCATCGCGACGACGAACGGCCGGCACACGGTCTGCCTGACGATCTCGAACGTCGGGCCCGGTGCGCACGTCTCGCTCGGCTGCCGCACCGTGACGGTCGGCTCGCTCGCGTCGGGACCGCCGTTCGGCAGCCTGGACCGGATCGTCGGCACCGAGGAGGGCATCGAGGTCGCGGGCTGGGCCATCGACCCCGACACCACCGGCCCGGTCTACATGTGGGTGACGGTCGACGGCGCCGGTCGCCACGTCGTGGCCAACCGGCCCCGCCCCGACGTCGGGGCGGCGTACCCGAGCTACGGGGCCGACCACGGGTTCAGCAGCACGCTCACCGTCACGCCCGGCCCGCACCGCGTGTGCGTCACGGCGTCGAACGTCGGCGTGGGCGCGCACAAGCCGTTCGGGTGCGCCGACGTCGGCGGCTCCGGGGGAGCGCTGCGCGACGTCACGTTCCAGACGTTCACCTCCTCGGCGGGCGTGCCCGGCAAGTACCACGTGTTCGCCGCGGACGTGGACGACACCCGGTCGGTGGGGCTCCTCGTCCAGTTCCACGGCGACGGGGCGTACGAGTTCGACAACCCGACCTCTTCCTACTCCTACGGGGGGAGCGCCGGACTGCGTGCCGTCGCCGTCCAGCACAACATGATCATGCTGGCGGCCCGGACGCCCGACACGGTGGGGTCCCCGACGTGGTGGGAGGCGGGCTCGGCGAACGCGGACTATGCCCGCGACCTCATCCAGTCGGTGGTCCTGAACCGTTACGACATCGACCCCCAGCGGATCTGGCTCGTCGGCTACTCGGGCGGCGCGCAGTTCATCACCCGGTACTTCCTGCCGAAGTACTCGAGCATGATCACGGACGGTGGGTCGGTGGTCTTCGGCGGCGGCGGGACGCCGGCGGTGACGGTGCAGCCCTTCGCCTCGAGCCTCGTCTCCGGCTTCCGGATGTACTGGTACACGGGCGCGGCGGACGACGGCACCTGCGTGGGCCACGAGTACAACGCCCTCTCGGACGCCCAGCGCGGCTCGGCGTACTACACGACGCGCGGCTTCTCGACCGGCCTGGAGACGCCGGCGGGCGTGTGCCACAACCTCTCGGGCAAGTTCGGGACCGTCGTCGACGGCCAGCTCGACCGGTACGACGCCGTGAGCTGACCCGGAGGTTCGCCTCGCGCCCGGTCGCCTCGCACCCTGGTGCCCGGCACCCGGGAGCGAGGCGATTCCGGGCCCGCGGGCCGTCGTGCGCCGCTCGACCTCGCCGTCCCTCGCGCCCAGGTTGACATCCCTCATGCGGCAGGAGTGTACTGGACTTTCGAACAGGCGTTCGAGGGGATGGTGCATGCAGGTGGGGACGAGGGCACTCGAGCGGGATCGGCCCGCCGTCGACGAGCGCCTGCAGGCGGCGCAGCGGGTGCTCGCCCGCGCGGAGGCGGCGGCCGGACTGCGCACGGCGCTGCCGACGGTGCCGGCGTCGGTGGCGTCGGTGGCGGCGTCGGTGGCGCGCGCGACGGGAGAGGTCGTGGCAGCTCCCCCCACGGCCGCCGCGGTCGACGACCGTCTCCTGCCCGTCCCCGAGGCGCTCGTCCCGCTCGTCCCGCTCGGCGGGCTGCGGCGGGGGAGCGCGGTCCACGTCAAGGGCTCGACGTCCCTGCTGCTCGGGCTCGCGGCGGCGGCCTGCGGGGACGGCGCCTGGTGCGTGGTCGTCGGGATGCCGGACCTCGGGCTCGCCGCCGCGGCCGAGCACGGGCTCCCCCTCGACCGGATGGCGCTCGTGCCGGCTCCGGGGGCGGACAGCGTCGCGGTGCTCGGCGCGGCGATCGACGGGTTCGACGTGGTCGTCCTCGGCGACGTGCCCCACCTCGTCGACCGGGACCGGCGGCGGCTCGCCTCCCGCCTGCGCCAGCGAGCGGCGGTGCTGCTGACCACGAGCACGTGGCCCGGCGTCGAGCTGACGCTCGCGGTCACGGGGACGCGCTGGACCGGGCTCGGGCAGGGGCACGGCTCGTTGACGGGCCGGGACGTCGTCATCCGGGTCGGCGGGCGGGGTGCGGCCGGGGGGCGTGGCGTGCAGGGGACGGTGCACTCGCCCGACGGCGTCCGGCTCGTCCTCACCGCGCCCGCGCGCACCGCCCCGGTCGGCCCCGCGTCGGTGGACGTCCGAGCGGACGCGCTGCCCGTCCGGCTGGCGGGCTGACGTGGAGGATGTCGTCGTCCGGATGGCGGCCGTCTGGGTGCCGGACTGGCCGGTGGCCGCCGCCGTCGCCGAGGGCCTGACGATGGCGCACCTGCCGGTCGCCGTCCACGACGCCCGGGCGGTCACCGCCGTCTCGGCCCGGGCCAGGGCCGACGGCGTCCGGCGCGGCATGCGGCGGCGCACCGCCCAGTCGGTCTGCCCGGACCTCGTCCTCGTCCCCGCCGACGAGGGGCGGGACGCCCGGGCGTTCGAGCCGGTGGTCCAGGCCGTCGAGACGGTCGTGGCCGGCGTCGAGGTGGCGCGGCCCGGCCTGGTCCTCCTGCCCGCCCGGGGCCCGGCCCGCCACGTCGGCTCCGAGGAGGCGCTCGCCGAGCTGCTCGTCGGCCGGATCGCCGAGGACGCCGGCGCGGAGTGCCAGGTGGGGGTCGCGGACGGGGTCCTCTCCGCGGTGCTCGCGGCCCGCGAGGGCGTGCTCGTGCCGGCCGGCGGGTCCGCGCGGTTCCTCGCGCCGCGCGACGTGCGGGAGCTCCAGCACGCCGCGACCACCCGGGAGTCGTGGACCCTCACCACCGAGCTCACCGGCCTGCTGCGACGCCTGGGGCTGCGCACGCTCGGCGCGTTCGCCGGCCTGGAGCGCGGGGACGTCCTCGCCCGGTTCGGGGCGCTGGGGGACCAGGCCCACCGACTCGCCCGAGGGCTCGACGTCCGACCGCCGGTCGTGCGCCGGCCCGAGCAGGACGTCGTCGTCCGGGTCGACCTGGACCCGCCGGCGGCGCGGGTCGACGCCGCCGCCTTCGCCGCCCGGCGTCTCGCGGAGCAGCTCGCGGACCGGATGGTCCGGCGCGGGGTCGTGTGCGCCCGCCTGCGCGTCGAGGCGCGCACCGAGACCGGGCAGGAGCTCGTCCGGACGTGGCGCGTGGACGGTGCGCTCACCGCCGCGGAGCTGACCGACCGTGCTCGCTGGCAGCTGGAGGGGTGGATCAGCGGACGCAGCGGGACCACCCCGAGCGCGCCGCTGGTCCGGCTCGAGCTCGCCGCCGAGGAGGTGAGCCCGGCGAACCTCACCCAGGACGGCCTGTGGGGCCGGGCGCGTCGCGGGGAGGTGCAGGCCGGCCGGGCCGCGCTGCGGATCCAGGGCCTGCTCGGCCCCCACGGGGTGCTCGCTCCCGTCCCGCAGGGAGGGCGGGGCCCGCGGGACCGGGTCCGGCTCGTCGCGTGGGGGGACGAGGCCACCCCCGTGCGTCCGGCGGGGGCGCCGTGGCCGGGTCAGATCCCTCGGCCGCTGCCGGCCACGGTGCCGGCCGAGCCCGTCGAGGTCGCCGTCCTCGACGCCGCGCACGCCGCCGTCGCGGTCACCGAGCGCGGCGACCTCACCGCCGTCCCCGCCCGGGTGAGGGGTCTGCCCGGCGGGTCGGAGGAGGGGGCCGCCGTCGTCGCGTGGGCGGGGCCGTGGCCGGTGAGCGAGCGGTGGTGGAGCGCCGCGCCCAGCCGCCGGGCGTACCTCCAGGTGCTGCTCGCGGACGGGCCGGGGGCGCTCGTCGCCCTCGACCGGGGCCAGTGGTGGCTGGAGGGCGTCTATGACTGAGACGCCCGCCTCGCCCCGGTACGCCGAGCTCCACGTCCACTCCGCGTTCAGCTTCCTCGACGGGGCGAACCAGCCCGAGGAGCTCGTCGCGGAGGCCGTCCGGCTCGGCCTCACGGCGCTCGCCCTCACGGACCACGACGGGCTCTACGGCGTCGTCCGGTTCGCCCAGGCCGCCCGCGACGCCGGGCTGCCCGGGGTGTTCGGCGCCGAGCTGGGCCTCGACGCCCGGACCACCGTCACCGGGGTCCCGGACCCGCAGGCGACGCACCTGCTGGTCCTCGCCCGCGGGCCCGAGGGGTACCACCGCCTCTCGCGCGCCATCGCGGAGGCGCACCTGGCCACGGGTGCCAAGGGGAAGGCGGACTACCGCATCGAGGAGCTCGCCGCGCTCGCGGACGGGCAGTGGCTCGTGCTCACCGGCTGCCGCAAGGGGGCGGTGCGCGCCGCGCTCGAGGCCGGGGGGCCCGACGCCGCGCGGCGCGAGCTCGACCGGCTCGTCGCCCTCTTCGGGCGGGACAACGTGGCGGTCGAGATCACCGACCAGGGCGCGCCGCTCGACTCGACCCGCTGCGACGCCCTCGCCGAGCTGGCGGCGCGGGCGCGTCTGCCGCTCGTCGCCACCGGCGGGGTGCACTGCGCCCGGCCGTCGGACCAGGTGCTCGCCGACGTGCTCGCCGCGGTCCGCGCCCGCTCGAGCCTGGAGGACGTGGACGGCTGGCTGCCGCCGTGGCCCGCGCACCTGCGCTCGCCCGCCGAGATGCTCGCCCGCCACGCCCGGCACCCGCAGGCCGTCGCGACGGCGGCTGAGCTGGGGCTGGAGTGCGCGTTCGACCTGGCACTCGTGGCGCCGGCCCTGCCGCCGTGCCCGGTCCCCGAGGGGCACACGGAGGCGACGTGGCTGCGCGAGCTGGTCCGCCGCGGCGCCCGGGACCGGTACGGGCCGCCGCAGGCGGAGCGCCAGCCGGGGGCGTACGCGATGCTCGAGCACGAGCTCGAGGTGATCACCGAGCTGGGCTTCCCCGGGTACTTCCTCATCGTCCACGAGATCGTCGAGTTCTGCCGGCAGCAGGGGATCCTCTGCCAGGGGCGCGGGTCCGCGGCGAACTCCGCCGTCTGCTACGCCCTCGGGATCACGGCGGTCGACGCCGTGCGGCACAAGCTCCTGTTCGAGCGCTTCCTGTCCACCGGGCGCTCGGGGCCGCCGGACATCGACGTCGACATCGAGTCGCGGCGTCGGGAGGAGGTCATCCAGTTCGTCTACGAGCGGTACGGGCGGACGCACGCCGCCCAGGTGGCCAACGTCATCTCCTACCGACCACGCTCGGCGGTCCGCGACGCCGCCCGGGCGCTGGGGTTCGACGTCGGGCAGCAGGATGCGTGGAGCAAGAGCATCGAGCGGTGGGGGAGCCTGCGCGGGCCGCGCTCGCCGAGCCCGTGGTGGCGTCTCGAGCGGGCGCCCACCGTCGGTGCCGACGTCCTGGCGGCGGACCCGGCGCTCGCCACCGCGGTGTCCGACGACGCGCACGACGTCCCGCCGCCCGCCCACCTCGCCCCACCCCCCGCGAGCGACCTCGGTGACATCCCCGACTCGGTGCTCGACGTCGCCGAGCGGATGCTCCGGCTGCCCCGGCACCTGGGCATCCACTCGGGCGGGATGGTGCTGTGCGACCGCCCCGTCATCGAGGTCTGCCCCGTGGAGTGGGCGACGATGCCCGGCCGCACCGTCCTGCAGTGGGACAAGGACGACTGCGCGGACGCCGGGCTGGTGAAGTTCGACCTGCTCGGCCTCGGCATGCTCACCGCGCTGCGGCTGGCGTTCACGGCCATCGAGGAGGTCGAGCGCGTCCGGCTCGACCTGCACTCGATGCCGCAGGAGGACCCGGCCGTCTACGACCTGCTGTGCGCGGCGGACACGATCGGCGTGTTCCAGGTGGAGTCGCGGGCGCAGATGGCCACCCTGCCGCGGCTGCGCCCACGGTGCTTCTACGACATCGTCATCGAGGTCGCGCTCATCCGCCCCGGGCCCATCCAGGGCAACTCCGTCCACCCGTACATCAACCGCGCGAACAAGCGCGAGGCGGTGACGTACCTGCACCCGCTCCTCGAGCCGGCCCTGTCGAAGACGCTCGGCGTGCCGCTGTTCCAGGAGCAGCTCATGCAGATCGCCATCGACGTCGCCGGCTTCTCCCCGGCGGAGGCGGACCAGCTGCGCCGGGCGATGGGGTCCAAGCGGTCCCTGGAGAAGATGGAGGCGCTGCACGGTCGGCTCATCGCCGGGATGCTCGAGCGCGGGGTGGGTGCCGACGTCGCCGAGCAGATCTTCGACAAGCTCAAGGCGTTCGCGGACTTCGGTTTCCCCGAGTCGCACGCGTTCTCGTTCGCGTATCTGGTCTACGCCAGCGCGTGGCTCAAGGTGCACCACCCGGAGGCCTTCTACGCGGGCCTGCTCGCGGCGCAGCCGATGGGCTTCTACTCGCCGCAGACGCTCGTCGCGGACGCGCGTCGGCACGGGGTCCGGGTCGAGCGGGCGGACGTCCTCGCCTCCGAGGCCCAGGCGGCGGTCCAGCGGGACGAGCGCGGGCTGCTCGTCCGCCTCGGGCTCGCGCCCGTGCGCCTCATCGGCGAGTCGACCGCCCAGGAGATCGTCGCCGAGCGGGTGGCCGGCGGCCCGTTCCGCGACCTGCCCGAGCTGGCCCGCCGGGTCCGGCTGACCGCCGGTCAGCTCGAGGCGCTCGCGACGGCGGGGGCGTTGCGCTGCTTCGGGCTGCAGCGGCGCGAGGCGCTGTGGGCGGCGGGCGCCGTCGCCGGCTCCGGGCCGGAGACGCTGCCGGGTACGGCGGTGGGCGTCGAGGCGCCCACCCTGCCGGGGATGGACGAGATCGAGACGTCGGTCGCCGACGTCTGGGCCACGGGCGTCTCGCCCGACTCGTTCCCCACGCAGTTCGCGCGGACGGACCTCGACGCCGCCGGCGTCGTGCCGATCGTCGACGTCGCCCGGGCCGAGGCGGGACGTCGCGTCGAGGTGGCCGGCGTCGTCACGCACCGGCAGCGCCCGGGGACGGCGCGCGGCGTCACGTTCCTGTCCCTGGAGGATGAGACGGGTCTGCTCAACGTCATCTGCACGCCGGGACTGTGGGGACGCCACCGGCGGGTCGCGCGGACGAGCGCGGCCATGGTGGTGCGCGGCACCATCGAGCGGGCCGACGGCGTCACGAACCTCATGGCCGACCGCCTGGAACCGCTCGTCCTGCGTGTCCCCTCGCGGTCGCGGGACTTCCAGTGAGAACGGTGGATCGGGCGTTCACAGCCACCCGCCCCGCAATCGGCGGCACCCGTCCGAGCAATGTCCGCATGCGGATTCGTGATCGAATCTCGACGGGCGAGGAATGGGTTGCTGCCATAGCCTGCACGTGCGACGGAAGCGGTACCGACAAAGGTGTCACGCGTTCCGAGTCGCACAGGCCGACAGCTCGCCGCTCAGGGAGTCACCCCGATGACCGTGGTCCGACCGTTCCCGCGCGCCGCCGCGCGCGCCGTCCTCGCCCTCCTCCTCGCGTCCTTGACCACCCTGCTCTGGGGTGTCGGCGCGGCGTCCGCCGCACCGACGGGTACGTCGCCGATCGGCAACCTCGAGGGCGCCGCCGCCGTCACGGGCGGCGTCGAGGTCCGCGGCTGGGCGCTCGACCCGGAGACCTCCGGCTCCATCTACGTCTGGGTGACCCTCGACGGCGTCGGCCGGCACGTCCTCGCAGGCCAGGACCGGCCTGACGTCGCTGCCGCGTTCGGCCTCGGGGCCGCCCACGGCTTCCGCGCCACGCTGAGCGCCGGCCCGGGGAGCCACCGGGTGTGCGTGACGGCGTCGAACGTCGGCGCCGGGAGCCACACGCCGCTCGGTTGTCGCACCGTGACGGTGCCCGACACGAGCTCGCCGGTCGGCAACGTTGAGGCGGTCGGCGTCGGCACGGGCGCCGTGACGGTCAAGGGCTGGGCGCTCGACCCCGACACCACCGGCTCGATCTACGTGTGGGTGTCGGTGGGGAGCAGCGGTCGTCACCTCATCGCCAACCAGGAGCGCCCCGACGTCGCCGCCGCCTACCCGGGGAAGGGCTCGGCGCACGGGTTCCAGGGCACCGTGGCCGCCGGCCCCGGCACCCAGCGCGTGTGCGTGACGGCCGTGAACGTCGGCACCGGGGTGAACAAGGTCATCGGCTGTCGGTCGGTGACTGTCCCCGACAACAAGCCGGTCGGGAACATCGAGTCCGTGACGACGTCGACGGGCGCGATCTCCCTCAAGGGCTGGGCTTTGGACCGCGACACGAGTGGGTCGATCTACCTCTGGGTGACGCTCGACGGCGCCGGGCGCCACTGGATCGCGAACGTCAACCGTCCCGACATCGCGGCCGCCTTCCCCGGCCTCGGCGCCAACCACGGCTTCCAGGGCACCCTCGGCGCCTCGGCGGGCCGGCACACGGTGTGCGTGACGGCGCTCAACGTCGGCCCGGGCGCCAACACGAGCCTCGGCTGCGCGACCGTCACGGTGCCGGGGACTACCGGCGGCGGAGGGACCCCGCCGCGGCCGTCCTCTCCCGACCTCGACTGCGCCGACTTCGCCACGCAGGCGGCGGCACAGGCGGCTTTCAACTACTGGTACCCGACGCTCGGCGACGTCTACAACCTCGACGGCGACGGCGACCTCCGCGTCTGCGAGAGCCTGCCGTGATCGAGGCCGCCCCCACGGGCGCCGTCCGATGCCCTGACCCGGCGTCGCGGCGCCCGGGGGCGGCTGCCGTCGATGTGGGTGGGGGTCGTTAGGGTCCCCACGTGCTCGAACGGAGACAGGTCACTCGGACGGCGGCGCCCTCGCCGCGACGGCGCGGCGCCGCCGTTCTCTCCGCGCTCGCACTCCTCGGCGCCGTGCTGAGCGGCTGCACGCTCCTCACGCGCGGGGACGTCGTCGCCGGGGGCACGCCGTCCTCGGCTGTCGGCGACCCGTCGACGGCCCGGTCCACGCCCGCGCCCACCTCGTCGCCGCCCACCACCTCGGGCCCGACCACGGCGCCCGTGGCGCTCGCGCTGGCTGGCCTTCTCGAGGTCAAGGGCCGGGCGCCGCTCACCGGCTACGAACGGGCCCTGTTCGGGGACGGCTGGGTCGACGTCGACGGGAACGGCTGCGACCAGCGCAACGACGTCCTCGCGCGGGACCTGACCGAGGTGACGCTGGTCCCCGGGACGTGCAAGGTCGCGGCCGGGGTGCTCGACGACCCGTTCAGCGGACGCCCGATCGACTTCGTGCGGGGCGAGGACACGTCCGACGACGTCCAGATCGACCACGTCGTCGCGCTCGCGGACGCGTGGCAGAAGGGCGCGCAGGCGTGGGACGCCGCGCGGCGCGAGCGGTTCGCCAACGACCTCGACAACCTCCTCGCCGTCGACGGCGAGCTCAACCAGCAGAAGGGGTCCGGCGACACGGCCACGTGGCTCCCACCGAACCGCGAGTTCCGCTGCGCGTACGTGGCGCGGCAGGTCGGCGTGAAGTGGGCCTACGGGTTGTGGGTGACGCCGGCCGAGCAGGCGGCCATGGTCCGCGTGCTCTCGACCTGCCCGGACGTGCCGATCCCCGCCGGGCTGGCGGCGCTCGGCGCGAGCAGGAGCGCCGCGACGCCCTCACCGACCCCGAGCAGCACGCCGCGGCCCGTGAGCACCGCCGCCGCCGACCGGACCGGCTGCGACCCCGCCTACCCGACGGTCTGCGTCCCGCCGTCGCCGCCCGACCTCGACTGCCGGGACATCAGCGACCGGCGGTTCGTCGTCCTCGCCCCGGACCCGCACCGCTTCGACGGGAACGGGGACGGGGTCGGGTGCGAGATGGATTAGCCCCTCGGCTACGGCTCAGTACGTCCCGACGATCTCGAGGTAGACGACTCCGGCGGAGTTGGAGATCGAGCCGAACATCCAGTCGGAGTCGGCGATCGTCACCCGGACGCACCCGTGGCTCGCGGGGTAGGTGGGCACGGAGGGCGAGCCGTGCAGCATGTAGGCGCCCGAGATCGTGCGCTTGTTGTACATGTTCCCGTACGTCGAGTAGGGCACGCCTTTGGTCGCGTAGAGCGCGTTCACGCCCTCGCTGCGGTAGTAGCAGGCCTCCGGGTAGAGGGAGCTGCAGCTCCAGCCCGGCTGCGTGCGCCCGAGCAGGTAGGCCCCGGTGGGGGTGGCGTACCCCGGCTTCCCCGTGGAGATCCGCATCGCCCGCACGTAGTGGCCGTCCCGCGCGTAGAGCATCGTCTGGCAGGTCCGGGTCGCGACGAGGTAGGTGCTGCGGCCTCCCCGTGCCGGCGCCGGGATGCTCCCGAGCGACGCGTAGGCGGCGGAGTAGGCGTTCAGGCGCGCGACGTCGTCGGCGGTGAGGCCTCCGCGGGAGACGGGCAGGCCGGCGATGAGGCGGAAGGTGCACATGCCTTGCGCCGTCTGCGCCCCCCACGCCCCGTCCACCGGCCCAACGGGGATGCCGAGCTTGGTGAGGATCGACTGGGCGGTGGCGACCTGCGCCGACGACGGCGCGGCGACGCCCAGCGTCCAGCAGCCGAGCGGCGTGTGGGCGCCGGCGCCGACGTTGGAGGCGGTGACGCAGACGGTGTGGCTTCCGGGGGCGGCGCTGAGGGTGCCGGTGAAGCCGTGGTCGGGGCCGGCGCCGGGGTAGGCGGCGGCGACGTCGGGGCGGGGCTGGTTCGCGTAGAGGTGGCGCCCGGCGCCGTCGAGCGTCGCCCAGACGTAGATCGGGGCGGCGGTGTCGGGGTCGATCGCCCACCCCTTCACCGCGATCGCGCCCGCGACGGCCCGCACCGACTCGACGTTCCCGAAGGGCGAACCCGCTGCGCTCACCCGCACGTTCCAGCAGCCGAGCGGCGTGTGGGCGCCGGCGCCGACGTTGGAGGCGGTGACGCAGACGGTGTGGCTTCCGGGGGCGGCGCTGAGGGTGCCGGTGAACCCGTGGTCGGGGCCGGCGGTGGGGTAGGCGGCGGCGACGTCGGGGCGGGGCTGGTTCGCGTGGAGGTGGCGCCCGGCGCCGTCGAGCGTCACCCAGACGTAGATCGGGGCCGCGGTGTCGGGGTCGATCGCCCACCCCGCCACCGCGATCCCGCCCGTGACCGCGCGGACCGACTCGACGTTCCCGAACGGCGAGCCCGCCGGGACGGCGGCCGCGAACGCCCGCTCGCCGGCCGCGCCCCCGGCGAGAGTCGCCACCAGCGCGAGCACGAGCGCGAGCGCCACGCGGATCGCCGTCGTGCGTGAGTGCGAGGTCCCGTCCATGAGGAGCTCCTCAGGGTCGAGAGCCGCCTCGGCCGACGGCCGTCCGTCGGTCGTCCGGACGGCCCTGGCACGGTGCCGTCCGGAACCCCCGGCCCCGACCACCGTCCCGCCGCTCGCTCCTGACCCGCGAGAGACCGAGGTCCCGGCCTTACGCGACCTCGGCGGCGGCGTCGGGCTCGGCCAGCAGGCGGCGCAGGATGTCGGCCATCGTCACGACCCCGAGGAAACGCCCGTCCCTCATCACCGTGGCGAACTGGGTGCTCGTCAGCCGCATGCGGGTCAGCGCGTCCTGAACGCCGGAGTCCGCCTCGAGCTGCAGGGGAGTGCGTTGCAGCTCGCGGACCGGGCGGTCGGCAGGCTCCACGAGCGTGTCCCGGACGTGCACCACCTGCGGCGCACCGGCGTCGCCGAGCACGAGGATGCGCAGGTGACCGGAGCGCAGAGCCGCGGCACGGACGTCCGTCACCGTCGCGTCCGTCCCCACCGCCGTGGGTGCCTCGTCCGTGCGGACGAGGGACTCCACCGTGAGGGTGCCGAGCTCGAGCGCGTCGGAGATCCGGGACTGGAAGCCGCTCTCGAGCACGCCGACCTGCGCGGAGTGCTCGACGAGGTACCGGATGGTCTCGGCGTCCTGGCCGCCGACCGCCGCCTGGTCGACCGGCTCCACGCCCGTGCGGGCCACGAGCCGGTTCGCGATCGCGTTGATCCAGGCCAGGAGCGGGCGGAAGAACCAGATGAACGCGCGGGCGGGGAGCCCGACGACGCGGGCCGCCGTCTCGGGGTGCGCGATCGCCCACGACTTCGGGGCCATCTCGCCGACGACGAGGTGGAGGAAGGTCACGAAGAGCAGGGCGAGGGTGAAGGCGACCGCGTCGGCCGCCCACAGCGGGAGCCCGACGGCCGTGAACAGCGGGGTCACGGCGTAGTGGACGGCGGGCTTCGTGACCGCGCCGAGTGCGAACGTGCACGCCGTGATGCCGAGCTGCGCCCCGGCGAGCATGATCGTCAGCTCGTTCATGCCGCGGAGCGCGGCCCGTGCCGCGGGGCTCGTCGGTGCGAGCTCTTCGAGGCGGTTCCGGCGCGCGCCGAGGAGCGCGAACTCGATGACCACGAAGAACGCGCTGAGGACGATGAGGCCGATCGTGGCTGCCGCCAGCGCCCAGGGGTTCACGACGACACCTCCTTCTCGCCCTTCTCGCCGGCCCGCTTCGAGGCGTGCTCCTCGACGGCCGGCGCCTCGCGGAGGGTGAGCCGCACGAGGCTCGGGACGTACCGCTCGACCTCGAGCACCTCGGCGTCCAGGTGCCGGCGCATCCGGTCCTTCTCCACCACCTCAGTGGGGTCGTCCGGCAGGTCGACCTCGATGGTCTCGCCCGGCTGGGGAAACGCCCCGTGGGTGGCGATGAGCAGGCCGGCGACCGTCTCGAAGTCGCCGCGGGGCACGTCGTGGCCGACGGTGCGCTCCAGCTCGTCGACGTGCACGTCGCCGCGGACCGTCCAGACGCCGTCGGCCTCGGCGGCGACGACGCCGGGAGTCTCGACGTCGTGCTCGTCGGTGATCTCGCCGACGAGCTCCTCCGCGATGTCCTCGAGGGTGAGGACCCCGGTGAACCCGCCGTACTCGTCGATCACGCAGGCGAGCCGGGTACGCCCCGCGGCGAGGTGGGTGAGCGCGTCGGGGAGCGGCATGAGCGTCGGGATGATCAGCGCCTCGCGCATGATCGTCGTGATGGGGGCGGCGTCGTCGACGTCGGGACCGAGCAGCGCGGTCATCTCGACGACGCCGAGCACCGCGTCGTCGTCGTCGATCACCGGGTAGCGGGTGTGGCCACCGGCCATGAGGACGCGCACCTCGCCGATCGTGGTGCTGGGGCGCACCGCGCCGACGCGCGAGCGCGGGATCATGGCGTGCTCCACGTCGCGGTCGGGCAGGTCGAGGATCCGGTCGATGAGGAGCGAGAGCTCGTCCGGCAGGTCGCCCATGGAGCGGGAGTCGGCGACGATCCGCTCGAGGTCGCGTGCCGTCGCGCTCGAGTCCACATCGTGCACCGGCTCGATGCGGATGAGCCGCAGCAGGGCGTTCGCGGCGTGGTCGAAGACCGTGATGAGCCAGCCGAACGAGGCGAGGTAGATCTGCGTGGACCGCGCGAGGCGACGGGCGAGCGGCTCGGGGCTGGCGATCGCCAGGTTCTTCGGGAACAGCTCGCCGAAGATCATCTGCGTGATCGTCGAGGCGACCAGGGCGATCACGGTGCCGACGGACACGCCGACCGCCGTGGGGACGCCGACGCCGCCCAGCAGGGTCCCGAGCGCCTGCCCGACCAGCGGTTCCGCCACGTAGCCGACGAGGAGGCCGGTGACCGTGATGCCGAGCTGGGCGCCGGAGAGCATGAACGACGTCCGCTGCGTCACGGCCAGGGCGCGGGCCGCGGTGGCGCCGCCGGCGGCGGCCTGCGCTCGCAGCCGGGAGCGGTCCACGCTCATGTAGGCGAACTCCTGGGCCACGAAGTAGCCGTTCGCGGCGATGATCAGCAGGATCACGACGATCCCGAGCAGCAGGAGCAGGGGCGCGGTCAGCATCGCTACCCCTGCGGAGCGAGCTGACGGGCTAGGGGAAGCGCCACCGGCACGAGGCCGGCGGCGCCGGGACTGTGGCCCGGCCCGGGATCGGCGTCACCGGCCGGCTCTGCCGGCACGGGTGAGTCATCCATGAGTGAGGCTCTCCTTGGTCGAGGTGGCGTCCATGATGCGTCATCACCGGCCGTGCGCGCAGGACGAGCCACAGACGTCGCGCTCCCTCGCGGTCGACGGCGCCGGGTCAGCGGCGCTACCTACGTGGGCAAGCCGACCCTCGTCGCCCGCCTACTCCCGCTCGCTGATGGTCATCTTGATCGACCTGGGGGGCGCGGACAGCGGCGGGTCGAGGTTGCGGAGCTTGGCGTAGATGGCCCAGATCACGGCCACCATCGGCACGGCGACGATCGCGCCGAGGATGCCGGCGAGCAGGGTCCCCGCCGTGACCGCCAGGGCCACGGCCACCGGGTGGAGGGACACCTGGCGGCCCATGA
>JBDIAU010000009.1:0-17993 GCA_039812565.1 Beutenbergiaceae bacterium | reverse complement strand
GCCGCCTCGAAGGCGTCCCCGAAGGCCGAGACGATCGTGGACGCGTACTCCAGGCCGGAGGTGTGGGTGTTCGCGGCGCCGTTGAGCTGGACCACGTCGCTGCCCCGCGTGGGCTTGCGGCCCAGGCGGCGGGCGACGGCGGCCACCGTGGTCCCCCAGGCGACGCCGAGGACCATGTCGTCGTCGAACCAGTCCGCGAGCAGCCGCGCGGCGACCATCGCCACCTGGTCGAGGCGTTGCAGGTCAGGGGCGCCCGCGCGGACGGGCACCACGTGCGTGCGCACCCCGTAGAGGGTGCGGATCCGGTCGGCGAGGTGGTCGGAGCCGGCGCCGTCCTCGCTGCGCACGGTGATCCGCACGAGCCCGAGGTCCCGGGCGGACTTCAGCAGCCGCGAGACCGTGGAGCGGGAGACGCCCAGGCGGCGGGCGATGCCCTCCATCGTCTCGTCCTGCAGGTAGTACATCCGCGCCGCGACCAGCATCTCCTCGTCACGAGCGCTCACGGCCCCTCCCCCCACGTTGCACATCCGTGCACAAATCTTGCGCGGTTGTGCGAGCGCGTCAAGCATGGAGGCGACGCCCTGCCCGGCGGCCCCGGAACGACCCGGGAGGTCACGGGCACCGCCCACCCAAGGAGATGCACGTGCTCACCTCGACCATGACCCCCGAGTCACGGACCGCGGCGCTGGCTCAGATGAGCGACGCCGAAGGGCTCGACATCCTCGTCATCGGCGGCGGGATCACCGGTGCCGGCATCGCGCTCGACGCGGTCACCCGAGGCCTGCGCGTCGGCATCGTCGAGGCCCAGGACTGGGCGAGCGGCACCTCGTCCCGCTCCTCCAAGCTGGTCCACGGCGGCCTGCGCTACCTCCAGATGCTCGACTTCCACCTCGTCCACGAGGCCCTCACGGAGCGCGACCTGCTCCTCACCCGCCTCGCCCCGCACCTCGTGCGGCCCGTGCCGTTCCTCTACCCGCTCGAGCACCGGATCTGGGAGCGGGCGTACGTGGGCGCCGGCGTCGCCCTCTACGACACCCTCGCCACCGCCTCCGGGCGCCGGCGGGCCCTGCCCTTCCACCGCCACGTCACCCGCCGTGGCCTCGACCGCAAGTTCCCCGACCTGCGCCACGACGCCGCGATCGGCGCCGTGCAGTACTACGACGCCTCGGTCGACGACGCCCGCCTCGTCCTCACCGTCCTGCGCACCGCCGTCGGCTACGGCGCGCTCGCCGCCTCCCGCACCCAGGTGGTCGAGCTCACCACCGGCGGCACGGGCCGGGTGACGGGCGCCGTCGTCGAGGACCTCGAGACCGGCGAGCGCGCCACGATCAAGGCGGGCGAGGTCATCAATGCCACCGGGGTCTGGACCGAGCAGACCGAGTCGCTCTCCGGGGCCGAGGGCGGCCTGCGGGTGCTCGCCTCCAAGGGCATCCACATCGTCGTCCCGCGCGACCGGATCGAGGGCAAGGTCGGCCTCATCCTCCAGACCGAGAAGTCGGTCCTGTTCATCATCCCGTGGTCCCGGTACTGGATCATCGGCACCACCGACACCCCCTGGCAGCAGGAGCTCCAGCACCCCGTCGCGACGGCCGCGGACATCGAGTACGTGCTCGAGCACGCCAACGCCGTGCTCTCCCGCCCGCTGACCCGCGACGACATCATCGGGACGTGGGCCGGGCTGCGGCCGCTGCTGCAGCCCGGCACCAAGGAGGGGACGTCGTCGGCCAAGGTGTCCCGCGAGCACACGACCGCCTCGCCCGTGCCGGGCCTCACCGTCATCGCCGGCGGCAAGCTCACCACGTACCGCGTGATGGCCAAGGACGCCGTCGACTTCGCGCTCGGCGCCCGGGCCGCGGAGGTCCCCTCCATCACCGACACGATCCCGCTGCTCGGCGCCGTCGGGCTCGAGGCGGTCCGCCGCCAGGCCCGGCCGTGGGCCCGCCGCTACGGCTGGAAGGCGCCGATGGTCGACCACCTCCTGCACCGCTACGGCTCGCTCCTCGCCGACGTCGTGCAGATGGTCGAGGCGCAGCCCGACCTGGCCCGCCCGCTCACCCACGCCCCCGCCTACCTGCGCGCGGAGATCGCGTACGCCGCCGCGCACGAGGGCGTGGTGCACCTCGAGGACGTGCTCATGCACCGCACCCGCCTCAACTACGAGATCCGCGACCGCGGCCTGGCGGCGCTGCCCGAGATCGCGGAGGTCGTCGGCGGCGTGCTCGGCTGGGACGAGGCGACGACGGCCGCCGAGGTCGACGCCTACACCCGCCGCGCCCACGCCGAGGCGGCGGCGGAGCAGGAGCCCGACGACGCGAGCGCCGAGGCCGTCCGTCTCCGCACCGACGACCTCGCGCCGATGCGCGCCCTCGCCGGCGCCTGACGCCTGCCGCCCCACCCGCCCGGCCGGGCGCACCCGCGCCCGGTCACACCACCCCTACCGGCACCTCACCCCTTCTCGAGAGGACCCACCAGTGGACGTCACCCTCGGTCAGGTCTTCGTCTCCGAAGTCTTCGGGACGGGCCTGCTCCTCCTCCTCGGCGCCGGCGTCGTCGCCAACGTCATCCTCCCCAAGAACAAGGGCTTCAACGGCGGCTGGCTGCTCATCAACTTCGGCTGGGGCCTCGCGGTCTTCGCCGGCGTGTACGCGGCCTGGCGCTCGGGCGCCCACCTCAACCCGGCCGTCACCCTCGGCCTCCTCGCCAACGGCGCGGAGGAGTACGCCCCGGGCGTCCCGGTCGACACCGCCTCCACCCTCACCTACCTCGCCGGCGAGATGGTCGGCGCCTTCCTCGGCGCGATCCTCGCCTTCCTCGCCTACAAGAAGCACTTCGACGAGGACGCCGACGCCGCCACCAAGCTGGCGGTGTTCTCCACCGGACCGGCGATCCGGTCCTACGGCTGGAACCTCGTGACGGAGGCCATCGGCACCTTCGTCCTCGTGTACATCGTCATCCAGTTCGGCAACACCCCCACCGGCCTCGGCCCGCTCGCCGTCGCCCTCCTCGTGGTCGGCATCGGCGCCAGCCTCGGCGGCCCGACCGGCTACGCCATCAACCCGGCCCGTGACCTCGGCCCGCGCATCGCCCACGCCCTCCTGCCGATCAAGGGCAAGGGCAGCAGCGACTGGTCGTACTCCTGGGTCCCCGTGGTGGGCCCGATCATCGGCGGCGTCGTCGCCGGCCTCGTGGCCTGACGCACACCCCCGGGGCCGGCGCGCCCGCGCCGGCCCCCCACCCTCAGGGGACCGCCCCGGACCCCGCACGACGACGTGAAGGGCACATCGTGACCGCAAACTACGTACTCGCCATCGACCAGGGCACGACCAGCAGCCGGGCCATCGTGTTCGACCACTCCGGACGCATCGTCGCCACCGGCCAGAAGGAGCACCGGCAGATCTTCCCCAAGGCCGGCTGGGTCGAGCACGACCCCATGGAGATCTGGGCCAACGTCCGCGAGGTCGTCGGTCTCGCGCAGACCCGGGCGAACGTGACCTACCGCGACATCGCCGCCGTCGGCATCACCAACCAGCGCGAGACCACCGTGGTCTGGGACCGCCGCACCGGCGAGCCCGTCTACAACGCCATCGTCTGGCAGGACACCCGCACGCAGAAGATCGTCGACGAGCTCGGGGGCGCCGACGGCGCCGACAAGTACAAGGACCGCGTCGGCCTGCCGCTGGCCACGTACTTCTCCGGGCCGAAGATCCGCTGGATCCTCGACAACGTCGACGGCGCCCGCGAGGCCGCCGAGGCCGGCCACCTCGCGTTCGGCACCACGGACTGCTGGGTCCTGTGGAACATGACGGGCGGCGTCGAGGGGGGCGTCCACGTCACCGACGTCACCAACGCGTCCCGGACGATGCTCATGGACCTGCGGACCCTCGACTGGGACCCGCAGATCGCGGCCGAGATGGGGATCCCGCTGTCGATGCTGCCCGAGATCCGCTCCTCCTCCGAGGTGTACGGCACCGGCCGGCAGGGCGGCATGGTTCCCGGCGTCCCCATCGCCGGCATCCTCGGCGACCAGCAGGCGGCGACGTTCGGCCAGGCGTGCTTCGAGGTCGGCATGGCCAAGAACACGTACGGCACCGGCAACTTCATGCTCCTGAACACCGGCACCGAGCCCGTGCCGTCGAAGAACGGCCTGCTCACGACCCTCTGCTACAAGATCGGCGACGCGCCGGCCGTGTACGCGCTCGAGGGCGCCATCGCCGTCACCGGCTCGCTCATCCAGTGGCTCCGCGACAACCTCAAGGTCATCAAGGAGGCGAAGGACGTCGAGGCGCTGGCCGGGGCGGTCGAGGACAACGGCGGCGCGTACGTCGTGCCGGCGTTCTCCGGCCTGTTCGCGCCGTACTGGCGCTCGGACGCCCGGGGGGCGATCGTCGGCCTCACCCGGTTCGTCACCATCGAGCACATCGCCCGGGCCTCGCTCGAGGCCGTCGCGTTCCAGACCCGCGAGGTCGTGGACGCGATGCGGGCCGACTCCGGGGTCGAGCTCACCGAGCTCAAGGTCGACGGCGGCATGGTGGCCAACGAGCTCCTCATGCAGTTCCAGGCCGACATCCTCGGCGTCGACGTCGTCCGGCCGACCGTGGCCGAGACGACGGCGCTCGGCGCGGCCTACGCCGCCGGCATCGCCGTCGGCTTCTGGCAGGGCGAGCAGGACGTCATCGACAACTGGTCCGAGGGCAAGCGGTGGTCCCCGGCCATGCCGCAGGAGGAGCGCGAGCGCCTGTACCGCAGCTGGAAGAAGGCCGTGACCAAGACCTTCGACTGGGTGGACGCCGACGTCGAGGGCTGACGTCGGCACGGTCGCCGGCGACGCGCCTGGGGGGCGTCGCCCGACCACCCGGGGCCCCGGCCGGTGCACGGCCGGGGCCCCGCTCCGCGCGTGGCCGACGCGGCCGCGGGGTACCGTGGGACGGACCACACCTGCCCGTGGGACCGGGACCGAAGGAGGTCCGCGTGCGCATCGCCCTGCTGGCCACGTGCGTGGCCGACACGCTCTTCCCCCAGGCGCCGCGCGCGACCGTCCGGCTGCTGGAACGCCTCGGCCACCAGGTGGTCGTCCCCGCCGAGCAGGCGTGCTGCGGGCAGATGCACGTCAACACCGGCTACCTGCGCGAGGCCCTGCCGGTGGTCCGCAACCACGTCCGCGCGTTCGAGCCGGTGCTCGACGGCGCGTGGGACGCCGTCGTCGTGCCGTCCGGCTCGTGCACGGGCTCGGTCCGGCACCAGCAGGCCATGGTCGCCCGGCGGGCGGGCGACGACGCGCTCGCCGAGCGGGCCGAGGCCGTCGCCGCCCGCACGTACGAGCTCTCCGAGCTGCTGGTGGACGTGCTCGGCGTCGAGGACGTCGGCGCGTGGTTCCCGCACCGGGTCACCTACCACCCGACCTGCCACTCGCTGCGGATGATCCGGGTGGGCGACCGGCCGCTGCGGCTGCTCCGGGCCGTCGAGGGGATCGACCTCGTCGAGCTGCCGCAGGCCGAGTCCTGCTGCGGGTTCGGGGGCACGTTCGCCCTGAAGAACGCCGACACGTCCGAGGCGATGCTCGCCGACAAGACGCGTGCGGTGCGGGCCACGGAGGCGGAGGTGCTCACCGCGGGCGACTACTCGTGCCTCATGCACATCGGCGGCGGGCTCTCCCGGATGCGCTCGGGCGTCTCCACCCTGCACCTCGCCGAGATCCTCGCGAGCACCCGGACGCACCCCTGGCGGACCGCCGAACGCACCCTTGGACGGCCGAACGGTCCCGTTCGGCCGTCCAAGGGTGCGTTCGGCCGGAGGGGGGCGGGCGCGTGAGCACCACGGAGCTCGGGATGCCGACCGTCCGCGCCGCGGCCGGCGAGGCCGACCGGCCGCACCCCCGGGACCCGCTGCGGTGGGGCCCGTCGTTCCCCGAGGCCGCGCGGGACCGGCTCGCCGACGGCCGGCTGCGCCGCACCCTCGCCCACGCGACGTCGACCATCCGCGCCAAGCGCGCCGCCGTCGTCGACGAGGTGCCGGACTGGGAGGAGCTGCGCGAGGCCGGGCGCCTCATCAAGGAGGAGTCGATGCGCCGGCTCCCCGAGCTGCTCGTCCAGCTCGAGGAGCAGGTCACCGCCCGCGGCGGCACCGTGCACTGGGCCCGCGACGCGGCGGAGGCGAACGCGATCGTCGCCGGGCTCGTCCGGGCCGCCGGGACCGACGAGGTGGTCAAGGTCAAGTCGATGGCCACGCAGGAGATCGGCCTCAACGAGGCGCTCGCGGAGGCCGGGATCACCGCCCTGGAGACGGACCTCGCGGAGCTCATCGTCCAGCTCGCCGGGGACATGCCCTCCCACATCCTCGTGCCGGCGATCCACCGCTCCCGCGCCGACATCCGGCAGATCTTCGCCGAGCGGATGGGTGACGCGCCCCCGGGCCTCACGGACGACCCCGCGGCGCTCGCCGAGGCCGCGCGGCAGCACCTGCGCCGCGCGTTCCTGCGCGCCCGCGTCGCCGTGAGCGGCGCGAACGCGGCCGTCGCCGAGACGGGCACGCTCGCCGTCGTCGAGTCCGAGGGCAACGGGCGGATGTGCCTCACCCTGCCGCGCACCCTCGTCACGGTCATGGGGATCGAGAAGGTGATCCCCCGGTTCGAGGACCTCGCCGTCTTCCTCCAGCTGCTCCCTCGGTCCTCGACCGGCGAGCGGATGAACCCCTACACCTCGATGTGGACGGGCGTCACGCCGGGCGACGGCCCGCAGGAGGTCCATCTCGTCCTCCTCGACAACGGCCGGACGTCGGTGCTCGCCGACGAGGTCGGCCGGCCCGCCCTGCACTGCATCCGGTGCTCCGCCTGCCTCAACGTCTGCCCCGTGTACGAGCGGGTCGGCGGGCACGCGTACGGCTCGGTCTACCCCGGGCCGATCGGCGCGATCCTCACCCCTCAGCTCACGGGCGGCTTCGCGCACGGGGACCCGAACGCCTCGCTGCCGTACGCCTCCACCCTGTGCGGCGCCTGCTACGACGTGTGCCCGGTCAAGATCGACATCCCGTCGATCCTCGTCCACCTGCGCACCGAGGTCGTCGACGCGGACCGGCACCGCCTCGTGCCCGGCGCGTGGGACGTCGCGATGCGCGGCGCCGCGTGGTCGATGGCCTCCGGGGCGCGGTTCTCCGCGGCGCAGCGCGCCGCCCGCCTCGGCCGGCTCCTGGGGCGCCGCGACGGCGTCATCTCGTCGCTGCCGTACCCCGGCTCGCTGTGGACCCGCACCCGGGACCTGCCCGTGCCGCCCCGGGAGACGTTCCGCCAGTGGTGGGCGCAGCACCACGGCGCCGACGGCGAGGGGACGCGATGAGCCGCCGCCGACGCCCCGCGCCGCCCGACGCGCGGACCGTGGTCCTGGACCGCATCCGCACCGCCCTGGGCCGCCCGGACGGCACGCCCGCGCCCGCCGAGGCGGCGCCGTCGTACCGCCGGCAGGGCACGCACGCGCCGGGCGCCGACGCGCTGCTCGCCCTGCTCACCGAGCGCCTCGTCGAGTACGGCGCGGCCGTCGTGCGCGTCGACGGCGAGGACGCGCTCGAGGCCGAGCTGCGCACGCTCCTGGACGCGTCCGTGCGCCGCGTCGTCGTCCCGTCCTGGCTGCCCACCCGGTGGGTGACGGCCGCGGCCGGGCAGGGCGCCCAGGTGCTCACCGACGCCGCGACCGCGCCTCTGAGCCCGACGACGCTCGACGGCGTCGACGTCGTCCTCACGGCCGCCCGGGTGGCGATCGCCGAGACCGGCACGATCGTCCTCGACGGCGAGGGCGACCAGGGCCGGCGGGCCATCACCCTCGTGCCCGACCGGCACGTGTGCGTCGTGCGCGCCGCGCAGGTGGTCGAGACCGTGCCCGAGGCCGTCGCCCGCCTCGGCGCCGCGCCCCACCGCCCGCTGACGTGGATCTCCGGGCCGAGTGCCACCAGCGACATCGAGCTCTCCCGCGTCGAGGGCGTGCACGGCCCGCGCACGCTCGACGTCGTCCTCGTCGGCCCGGCCACGGACGAGCGGACGGCGTGAGCGGCGGCAGCCGGCCGCCCGCCCGGGCGACCACCCCCGGGACTCTCGTCCGCCGGCTGATGGTGGTGGGCGCCGTCGTCGTCGCCGTGGTGCTGGCGACCGTCGGCTCCGGGGCGTTCGGCGGCACCCCCATCGCCGAGGCGGCCGACGGCGCCCTCGCGGCCGACGCGACGCCGCTCGCCCCGGCCGTCCCCGCCTTCGCGATCTGGTCCGTCATCTACGCCGGCCTCCTCGCACTGGCCGCGTGGCAGGCGTTCCCGGCCCGACGGCGCGACGAGCGCCGCGTCGACGCGCTGCGGCCCGCGATCGCCGCGTCGGCTCTGCTCAACGCGGTGTGGGTGCTCGTCGTCCAGGCCGGCTGGCTCGGCGGGAGCGTCGTCGTGATCGTCGCGCTCCTGGCCGTCCTGGCCTGGGTCTTCGTGCGCACGACGCGGGTGCGGCCGCGCGGCCCGCTCGAGGCCCTCGTCCTCGACGGCACCATGGGCCTGTATCTCGGCTGGGTCGCCGTGGCGACGGTCGCGAACGTGACCGCGTGGCTGGCCGCGCGGGGGCTCGGCGACCGCGCCGGCGACGGCCTCGCCGGGGCGTCGGAGATCGCGGCCGTCGTCGTGCTCGCCGTCGCCGGGGCGGTCGGCGCCCTGCTCGCGCACGTCGGGCAGGGCCGGATCTCCGTGGCGCTGGCGATGGTCTGGGGGCTGGCCTGGATCGTGGTAGCCCGGCTGACGGGGGACCTCGTCTCCGCGCCCGCCGCGATCGCCGCCACGGCCGCGATCGGCGCGATCGTCGCCGTCACCGTCGCTGCGCGGCCCACGCGGGCGGAACGCGCCACCGCCTGATCCGCGCCGCCGCCTGATCCCGAGCGCGCGAGCCCCCCGCCCGGCGTAGCGTGACGCCGGTGGAGACCGTCGTGACCATCACCCTCAACCCGAGCGTCGACTACCTGCTCGAGGTGGACCGGCTCGAGCCCGAGGAGAAGCTCCGCACCACCCTCAAGGAGACGGAGCCCGGCGGCGGCGGCATCCAGGTGGCGCGCGGCCTGCGACGCCTCGGCACCGCCGTCGAGGCGATCGTGACGATCGGCGGCTCGACCGGCAAGGCGCTGCTGGCGCTGCTCGAGCACGAGGGCCTCAACGTGCGGCCCGTCTGGGTGCAGCCCGACACCCGGCCCTGCTTCACCGTGAACGTGACGTCCACGGGCGAGAACTTCCGGCTCGTCGCCGGGGCGAGGCCCCTGGCCGACTTCGAGTACGAGCCGACGCTCGAGCGGCTGCGCGAGATCGAGTCGCTGCCGCCGTACGTGGTGCTGTCCGGCTCGCTGCCGCCGGGCGTGCCGCCCGAGTTCGTCCAGCGGATCGCCGAGGTGACGGCGGAGCGGCATTCCAGCCTGCTCGTGGACACGTCCGGCCCCGCCCTGCGGGCCGCGCTCGACGCGAAGGTCGCGGTGCTCAAGCCCAGCAAGGAGGAGCTGGCCGCCCTGGTCGGCGCCGACCCCGACGACCCGTCCTTCGACGTCGCGGCCGCGGCCCGGGAGGTCGTGGGGGGCGGCGTCGGGGCGATCGTGGTCTCCCTCGGCCCCGACGGCGCGTACGTCGCCTCCCAGTCGGGGGACGACGTCGTGCTCTCCGCCCCGCAGATCGAGGTGGTGTCCACGGTGGGGGCGGGCGACTCGATGGTCGCCGGCCTGGTGGCCGGGCTGTCGCGGGGCCTGCCGCTCATCGGCGCCGCCCGCCTCGGCGTCGCGACCGGGACCGGCACGTGCCTGCACCGCGGCTCGCAGCTGTTCACCAGCGAGGACATCCACGACCTCCTGCCGCAGATCACGGTGCGCCGGCTCGCCCCGGGCGAGCCCGTCACCGCCGCCTGACCCCACCCCTCCCCCGCGGATCGCGAACACATCGTCGGATCGCGAACATCGGATGTTCGCGATCCGCCTGTGTGTTCGCGATCCGCGGGGGGTGGGGCTGGGGCTGGTCAGCCGAGGAAGACCTGCGAGCAGAGGGTCGCACCGGACGTCGTGACGACGCAGCCGACGCCGAGCGCCGTGAAGCGCTCGTCGAGCAGGTTGGCACGGTGCCCGGGCGAGGCGAGCCACGCGTCGACCATCCCCGGCGCGCTCCAGTAGCCCCGGGCGAGGTTCTCCCCCGCCCGGCTCGCGCCGCACGCGGTGAGCACAGGCTCCAGCGGCGCGTGGGCGAGCGCCGTCGCCCCGGCGAGCGCCGTCGCGCGCGCGACCGCCTGCCCCTGCGCGCAGGCGGACGGCTCGAGGGCCGCCACGCCCTGGCCGGTCCGCGCCACGTTGGAGAGACGGAGGACCTCGTCCTCGTACGCGGTCCGCCGCACCGCGCCCGCGACGACGACGTCCCGGCAGCCGAGGGCGCGGTGCCCGCCCGGGCCGACCCCGGAGACCGTGACGCACACGTGGTGCAGGCCCGGGCCTGCGGCGACGGTCCCCGCGACACCGTGGGCCGGGCCGTAGCCCGGGAACGCGGCGGCGAGGTCGGGTCGGACCCGGTCGGCCAGCAGGTGCCGCCCGACGCCGTCCACCGTCACCCAGACGTACACGGGCTGCGTGGTGTCGCCGTCGAGCGCCCAGCCCTCGACCCCGACGCCCGCGGCGTCCGTCGAGACGCGCTCGAGGTTGCCCAGGGGCGCGCCGCCGAGGACCGTCACGGTCCGGCAGCCGAGGGGGGCGTGCGCCCCCGGGCCTACGTTCGAGGCGACCACGCACACGCGGTGCGCCCCCGGGGTCGCGGGCACGGTGGCGTCGATGCCGTGAGCGGCACCCCGCCCGGGGTAGGCCGCGCCGACGTCGGGGCGGAGCCGGTCCGCGCGGACGTGCCGCCCGGCGTCGTCGACCGTGACCCAGAGGTAGAGCGGCGCGGACGTGTCCGGGTCGATCGCCCAGCCGACCAGTCGTACGCCGCCCGGTACCGGGATCACCCGCTCGACGTTCCCGAACGGGTCGTGCGGACCCGCCGCCACCGCCGGCGCGCCGGCGCCGACGACGCCGCCCAGCCCGAGGAGCAGGGCGAGCAGGAACGCCGAACGCCGCACCGGCACCGCCCCCTTGATCATCGATCGCGTCCGTCTCATCGCCACGCGCCCCCGCGTTGTGAGCCGGTCAGAGCTCCCGAGCGTGAGGCTCGATGGCCGCGAGCTCGTCGGGCGTCAGCGGTGGGGCCGTGAGCGCAGCGACGTTGTCCTCGAGCTGGCGCACCGAGCTCGCGCCGATGATCGCGGAGGTGACCCGGGGGTCGCGCAGAGCCCACGTCAGCGCCAGCTGGGCGAGGCTCTGGCCGCGCCCGGCGGCGATCTCGTTCAGCGCCCGCGCCCGCGCGAGGTACTCCGGGGTGATCCGGTTCGCGCTCAGGTGCTTGCCGACGGCGGCGCGAGAGGACGCCGGGACCTCCCCCGACAGGTAGCGGTCGGTGAGGAGGCCCTGCTGCAGCGGCGAGAAGACGATGATGCCGAGGCCCAGGTCGGCGGCCGTCTCGAGGAGGCTCTCGCCGTCGGGGTTGCCCGGCACGGGCTGGGGACGCTCGATGTGACGGTTGAGCATCGAGTAGGACGGCTGGTGGATCAGCAGAGGCGTGCCGAGCTCGGTGAGGGCGGCGACCGCGGCGCGGGTCTGTGCCGGGGTGTAGCTGGAGATGCCCGCGTAGAGCGCCTTGCCGGAGCGGACCGCCCAGTCGAGCGCGCCCATCGTCTCCTCGACCGGCGTCCTCGGGTCGGGTCGGTGCGAGTAGAAGATGTCGACGTACTCCAGTCCCATCCGGTGCAGGGACTGGTCGAGGGACGCCCGCAGGTACTTGCGCGAGCCCCACTCGCCGTACGGTCCGGGCCACATGTCGTAGCCGGCCTTCGTGGAGATGACCAGCTCGTCGCGGTAGCGGCGCAGGTCCGACTTGAGGTGCCGGCCGAAGTTCTCCTCGGCGCTGCCGTACGGCGGGCCGTAGTTGTTGGCCAGGTCGAAGTGCGTGATGCCGAGGTCGAAGGCCCGGCGCAGGATCTCGCGCTGGGTGTCGAACGGCGCGGTGCCGCCGAAGTTGTGCCACAGGCCGAGCGAGAGGGCGGGCAGGTCGAGACCGCTGACGCCGCAGCGGCGGTACGGCATCGCGTCGTATCGCGTGTCGGCGGCTCGGTAGGGGGCAGGCGTGGTCATGGCGCGGCTCCTTCACGTCGTCGTCGGGCCGGCGCGCGTCGCGGGCGCGCCCCGCTCACGCCCATCCTCCCCCGCCGGATCGCGAACATCGGCGCGGATCGCGAACATCGGGAGTTCGCGATCCGCCGAGATGTTCGCGATCCGCGGAGGTCACGCGACGCCGAGGTAGGCCTCCTTGATGGCCGGGTCGCGCAGCAGCTCGGGGCCGTTGCCCGAGCGGACCACGCGACCGGTCTCCAGGACATAGGCGCGGTTCGAGCGGGACAGCGCCTGCTGCGCGTTCTGCTCGACCAGCAGGATGGTCGTGCCCTGGGCGTTGATCTCGGCGATCGTGCGGAAGATCTGCTGGATCACCATCGGGGCCAGGCCCATCGACGGCTCGTCGAGCAGCAGCATCCGCGGTCGCGCCATCAGCGCCCGGCCGATGGCGAGCATCTGCTGCTCGCCGCCGGACATCGTGCCGCCCACCTGGTCGCGCCGCTCCGCCAGGCGCGGGAAGAGCTCGAAGACCCGCTCGAGCGTCTCCTCATGCTCGGCGCGGGTGCTGAACGGGCGGGCGTAGCAGCCCATCTCGAGGTTCTCGACGACGGTCATCCCGGGGAACACGCCCCGCCCTTCGGGCGCCTGGACGATGCCCTCCCGGACGCGCAGGTGCGCCTTGAGCCGGGTGATGTCGACGCCGTCGAAGACGATCGAGCCCCGGGACAGAGGCCGGATGCCGGAGACGGCGCGCATCGTCGTCGTCTTGCCGGCGCCGTTGGCGCCGATGAGGGTGACGAGCTCGCCCTCGTCCACGTGGATCGAGATGTCCCGGAGGGCCTCGATGCGGCCGTAGGCGACCGCCATGTCGCGGATCTCAAGCAGTGGCATCGTCAGGCACCCCCAGGTAGGCGGCGATCACGGCCGGGTCCGACGTCACGTCGTCGGGCGTCCCGTCCGCGATGACGCGGCCGAACTCCAGCACGACGATCCGGTCCGTCACCCCGCGCACGAGTCGCATGTCGTGCTCGATGAGCAGGACCGTGTACCCGTCGTCGCGGATCTTGCGGATGAGGTCCATGAGGGACGCCTTCTCGGACGGGTTGAACCCGGCCGCCGGCTCGTCCAGGCACAGGAGCTTGGGCTCCGTGGCCAGAGCGCGGGCGATCTCCAGGCGCCGCTGCTCCCCGTAGGAGAGGTTGCGCGCCTTCTCCGTGGCCCGGGCGCCGACGCCCACGAACTCCAGCAGCGCCATGCCGCGGTCGATGGCGTCCCGCTCCTCCTGCCGGTGCCGCGGGGACCGGAACAGGGCCCCGGGAACGGAGGTGCGGTGACGCGCGTCCGTGCCGACGACGACGTTCTCGAGCGCGGTCATCTCGTTGAACAGCCGGATGTTCTGGAAGGTGCGCGCGATGCCCCGGCGGGTGATCTCGTGACGCTTCGCCTTGCCGATCGGCCGGCCGTCGAACGCCACGGTCCCGGACGTCGGCCGGTACACGCCGGTCATCGCGTTGAAGCAGGTGGTCTTGCCGGCGCCGTTCGGCCCGATCAGCCCGAGGATCTCGCCCCGGCGGATCTCGAACGTCACGTCGTTCAGCGCGACGAGCCCGCCGAACGCGACGGTCACGTGCTCCATCTGCAGGAGGGGTTCGCCGACCGAGGCGCGCAGGTGCCGGTCCGGCGCGACGATCTCGGCGACCAGCGCGGCGTCGGCCAGCTCGGGACGGACGTCCTCGACGCCGACGACGGCGGGCTCGTCCAGCCCGGCGCCCGGGAGGTACATCTCGGCGGTCGGCTGGACGACGTCGAGGTCGACCTCGTCCGGGGCGAGCACGTCCTCCCGCTCGAGGTGGTGCTCGCCCTCGGGCGGCGTCGGCGGCGGGGACGACGGCGGCGTCTGGCTCACGCGCCCACCCCCTTGCTCGGCGCGGAGGGTGGGACGGGCGCGCCGTCGGCCTGCGCGCGGACCATGCGCCGGGCCGCCACGTAGAGCTCGCGGCCGTACGTGAGGAGCTTCTGCCGCACCGGGATGAGGCCCTGCGGCCGGAAGACCATGAGGACCATGAGCGCGATGCCGAAGAAGAGGTAGCGGTACTCGGCGATCTGGGTGCCGTCGATCGGGAAGCCGAAGATCTCCGTGCGGCCGAGGAAGAAGTTCGGCAGGTACACGATGAGGAACGCGCCGAGGATGACGCCGAGCTTGTTGCCCTGCCCGCCGAGGACGACGGCGCACAGGAAGAGCACCGAGTTGATGACGTTGAAGTTCGTCGGGACCACGAACTGCACCTGGCCGGCGTAGACGGCGCCGGACAGGCCGCCGATGGACGCGCCGATGACGAACGCCCAGAGCTTGAAGCGGAAGGCGGGCACGCCCATGATCTCGGCGGCGTCCTCGTCCTCGCGGATCGCGACCCACGACCGGCCGACGCGGGAGCGCTCGAGGTTCCCGATGAGCACGAGGGTGACGACGATGAAGAAGAGGCAGACCCAGTACCAGTAGACGCCGGAGTTGAGCACGGTGCCCACGTTCCCGGCGGAGAAGACGCCGTTGGGGTGCGTCTCGGAGACGCCGACCCGGGGGTAGTCCACCTGGGACAGGCCCCGCCCGCCGCCGGTGACGGGGCCGAGGTTGTCGGCGAGGAGCCGGACGATCTCGCCGAAGCCGAGGGTGACGATGGCGAGGTAGTCGCCCCGCAACCGCAGGGTCGGCGAGCCGAGGACGAGGCCCGAGAGCGCGGTGAGGGCGACGGCGACCGGCAGCGCCGCGAGCCAGGACCAGTCCGAGCTGAGCCAGCCGTCCGGACCGGTGAGGTCGAGCGGGCTGTTGGGGCTGGTGAGCAGGGCGACGGTGTACGCACCGATCGCGTAGAAGCCGACGTAGCCCAGGTCAAGCAGGCCGGCCTGACCGACGACCACGTTGAGCCCGATGGCGATGAGCGCGACCATCCCGAACTGAGCCATCACGGCCCCGAAGTTCGTGCCCTCGGTGGTGAGCAGGGGGATGTTCAGGATCGGGACGACGGCCACGAAGAGGATGAACGGCACCCCGACGAGCCACTGGACGGGGCGCGCCAGCGCGTCCCACCACAGCCGGAACCGGTCCCCCACACCGCCGTGGGGCCGCTGGGCGACCGGGGTCCGCCCGGGCGCCGGGAGAGAGGCCGGGGCCGTCATACGCGTGCCTTCCCGAGGGACTCGCCGAGGATGCCGGTGGGTCGGAACATGAGGACGAGGATGAGGAGCACGAAGGCGACGACGTCGCGCCACTCGGTACCGAAGAGGATCTGCCCGTAGTTCTCCATGACGCCGAGCAGGAGGCCGCCGAGGAGGGCGCCGCGCAGGTTCCCGATGCCGCCGAGCACGGCGGCGGAGAAGGCCTTGATGCCGAGGATGAACCCGCCGGAGTAGATGATCCCGTTGGGCACGCGCAGCGTGTACAGCGTGGCGGCGGCGCCCGCGAGGAGGCCGCCGAGCAGGAACGTCAGGACGATGATCCGCTCGCGTGAGACGCCCATCAGGGTGGCCGTCGTGCTGTCCTGGGCGACGGCGCGGATGCCTCGGCCGAACTTGGTCCGGTTGATGAAGGCGTCCGTGGCGAAGGCCAGCATGAGCGCCGACAAGATGATCACGACCGTGATGTTCGTGACCCGGGCCCCGCCGATCGTGAACAGGGTGACCGGCTCGACGAGCCGGATCGGCTGCTGCGCGTTGACGCCGCCGAGCGTCCCGCCCGTGAGCTTGGGCAGGACGAAGTGGACGAACTCCTGCATGACGAAGGAGGCGCCGATGGCCGTGATGAGGAAGACGAGCGACGGCGCCCCGCGCTTGCGCAGAGGCCGGTAGGCGATCCGCTCCAGGCCGACGGCCGCGCCACCGGAGACGGCCATGCCGCCGAGCATCGCGATGCCGAGGTAGAAGACCGTGGCGCCGATGCCGAGGTCGTAGGCGTTGCCGCTCGGGGTGAAACCGAGCAGGAGCAGGACGGCGTACTGCCCGAACATGCCGAACATGAAGACTTCGGAGTGCGCGAAGTTGATGAGCCGCAGCACGCCGTAGACGAGCGTGTAGCCGACGGCGACGAGCGCGTAGACCGAGCCGTACGTGAGGCCGTCGATCGTCAGCGCCCAGAAGTTGTTGATCAGCGCCTGGACGTCGAACCCCAGCATGGAGTCGAGGACGACGACGCCGTGGGGCAGCACACCTGCCATGGTGCTCCTCGGTTCCCGCTGCCGTCAGGTCCGCGCCGCGGGTGGGCGCCTCGGACCCGAGCCGGACGTCCGCCCCGCCCCGCGCGACGGCGGGGCGGGGCGGACGGGGTCCTACTCGACGGTGTAGATCCAGACGAGCGCCGAGGTCAGCTCGCCGGTGTCGTCCCACTGGTAGGTGCGGGCGAGGCCCTCACCGGAGTAGTTCTTCACGTAGTCCACGAGCCCGGCCCGGTCGGTGATGCCGGAGTCGATGCCCGAGAGCATGATCGTGGTGAGGTCGTAGCCCTCGGTGGAGTAGACGCCCGGAGCCTGGCCGCTGCTCTCCTCGTAGGTCGCCGCGAAGTCCTCCGGTGCAGGGCCGCAGGGGCACGAGAGCACGGCGCCGTCGGCGGACGAGCCGGCCTGCGTGACGAACTGCGGGTCGTTCGTGCCATCGGCCGAGACGAACGGGATCGTCACGCCGGCGTCGCGGAGCTGCTGGACGAACGGGGCGGCCTCGGAGTAGTAGCCGGCGTAGAAGATCGCGTCGGCGTCCGAGCTGTCGACGAGCTGGACGGCGGCCGCGAAGTCCTTGTCACCCTTCTTGACGTTCGCCGCACAGCTCGGGTCCGCGGCGTCGCCCAGAGCCTCGTTGATCTGCTCCGCCAGGCCCACGCCGTAGTCGGTGTTGTCCTGGACCACGCAGACCGCGTCGTAGCCGAGCTCACCGGTCATGTACTTGGCGACGGCCGGGCCCTGCACCGCGTCGTTCGCCAGGCCGCGGAAGAACGTCGACCACCCGTTGGACGTGAGGTCGGGGTTGGTCGCCGAGGCGGTCAGCGAGAGCAGGCCGGCCTGGTTGAAGATCGAGCCCGTCGCCTTGGTCTCGCCCGAGAACGCCGGGCCGAGGAGGCCGATGACCGTCTGGTCACCGACGATCTCCGGAGCCACCTGGGTGGCCTTCTGCGGGTCGCCCTCGGTGTCGAACTGCTTGAGGGTCACCTGGCAGCCCGGGTTCGCCGCGTTGTGCTCGTCGATGGCGACCTGCGCTCCGTAGAGGATGTTGAGGCCGAGGGCGGCCTCGGAGCCGGTGAGGGGGCCCGCCATCGCGATCGAGACGTCCTCGCACTCGGCCGTGCCGTCGCCCGCCGGGCTCGCGGGGTCGCCGCCGGAGCTGGACTCGACCGGCGCGCCGTCCACGTCGATCTGGACGGTGGGGACGATCGCCAGGTCGGCGGCCGTCGCGCCGTCGGTGGCGGTGCCGCCGGCCTCCTTCGCGCCGCAGGCGGACAGCGCGAGCGCCGCCGCGAGGCCGAGGGCGAGCGTGGCGCCCGTCCGGCGTGTCGTGAGTCGCATGCATCTACCTCCGAGACATCCGGATCGGGCTCCGGCGCGGACGTCGTCGACCGATCACGTGGACCCGGCGCCCGTCGGAACGCCGAGAAGGCCACAGGCTAGGCGAGCACGGCCGGCCGGCCCGGTACGTCTGGGTTCGACGTGTCGAGCCCCGCTCGGGAGGCTCACCGCCTCTGGCGTGCCGCACCGTAGGCGGGTCGCGTTACCCCGAGGGCTGCGCCGTGTTGCGGGGGCGTTACGCGTCTGAGCTCAGGAGCCGACGAGGTCCCGGAAGGCG
>JBDIAU010000008.1:0-20118 GCA_039812565.1 Beutenbergiaceae bacterium | reverse complement strand
CGGGGTGCGGGGAGAGCCACTCGTCGGCGAACTTCGTGTTGTCGGCGTAGTCCGGGCTGACCGTGACCACCTTCTGGCCCCGGTAGCGGGCCTCGGCCATGAAGTGCGCGTCCGGCGTGCGCGTCACGGGCACGTTCGCGCCCCACATGATCAGGTAGGAGGCGTTCCACCAGTCGGCTGACTCCGGCACGTCCGTCTGGTCGCCGAACACCTGCGGCGAGGCGACGGGCAGGTCGCAGTACCAGTCGTAGAACGAGAGCATCGCCCCGCCCATGAGGCTGATGAACCGGCTGCCCGCGGCGTGGGACGCCATCGACATCGCGGGGATGGGGGAGAAGCCGAAGATCCGGTCCGGGCCGTGCGTCTTGGCGGTGTGGACGTGGGCGGCGGCGATGATCTCGAGGACCTCGTCCCAGGACGCCCTGACCAGGCCGCCCTTGCCGCGGGCGCGCTGGTAGCGCCGCCGCGTCTGGGCGTCGCCGACGACGGCGCCCCACGCCTCGACGGGGTCCGTGTGGGTGCGCTTGGCGGCCCGGTAGGCCTCGAGCAGGACGCCGCGGACGTAGGGGTAGCGCACCCGGGTGGGCGAGTAGGTGTACCAGGAGAACGCGGCCCCGCGGGGGCAGCCGCGGGGCTCGTACTCCGGGCTGTCCGGCCCGATGCTCGGGTAGTCGGTCTGCTGCGTCTCCCAGGTGATGACGCCGTCCTTGACGTACACCTTCCAGGAGCAGGAGCCCGTGCAGTTGACGCCGTGGGTGGAGCGGACCACCTTGTCGTGGCTCC
Source organism: Beutenbergiaceae bacterium (assembly GCA_039812565.1). GTDB lineage: Bacteria > Actinomycetota > Actinomycetes > Actinomycetales > JAHECE01 > JAHECE01. The sequence continues at coordinate 19,335 of JBDIAU010000008.1, read as the reverse complement.
AGCGGTCCCGGTAGAAGACGTCGCCCTCGCGGCCTCCGTGGCGGGTGACGGTGCGCTGGTCGGCCGACACCTCGCCCGGGGTGAAGAAGCGTCCCGCGCCCACGAGGAACTCGCGGGCGGCGTCGGCGGTGGACCTCGTCGTCATCGTGGCAGTCTCCTCGGGCTCTCGGACGGCGGCCCGGCGGGCGCTCGGTCGTCCACGGGGTGGTCCCGGGCGGCGTCGGCCTCGGCCGGGGCCGACGCGGGCGGTCGGCCCGGGATGCTTCGCTCGGGCACGACGTCGGCGCGCCGCAGGTGCGCCACGCACAGGCCGGGCCGGGTCCACACGTCGAGCCGGTCCAGCGCGACCGGCTGGTCGGATCCGTCGAGCAGCCGGGCGACGAGCTCGGCGTGGATGTCGCAGATGACGGGGCGCTGCGCGACGAGCGGCGCGTAGGGGCACGCCCGCAGCTCGATCCGGTCCCCGACGGCGTCGACGCGCGTCTCGAACCCCAGCTCGGCGAGGGCTCGCGCGACCCCGTGGACGGCGTCGTCGGCGGTGGGGTACGGCTCGGGCGGGGCGGTCCCGGCGGCCGTGGCCCACCGTTCGGCGGCCTCGCGCGTGAGCGTGGGCGAGGCCACGTCGGCGAGCTGGTCGAGGAGGTCGGCCGCCAGGTCGCCGTGCCGGGAGCGAGGGCTCGGGGTGGCTCCGTACCGCCAGCGCGGCCGCCCCGGTCCCCTCGGCGTCTCGCGCACCCGGGCGACGTGGCCCGCCGCGTGGAGCACGTCGAGGTGGGTACGGACGGTGTTGGGGTGCAGCCCGGTGGCGAGGCGGATGTCGTCGATGCCGAGCGGCTCCGCCGCGGACTCCAGGAGGGCGAGGATCGCCTCGCGCGACGTCGCCGGGGCGCCGGCCTCGGTCGGGGGTGCGGGTGCTCGGCCGAGGTCGGCGAGCGCCTCGCCGATGCTCTGCGGTGTCGCGGTGGGCACCGTCCATTTCTACCACCCGAACGTCCCACGGCAAGGTTTTACCGGTGTCTATAGTCGTCGCTGTCAGAAACTCGGCGGCGGACACCCGCCCCGACGGCGAGAGGCGGACGGGATGAGCGTGGCGACGAGCGCCCGGGCTCGGAGACGAGAGGTCCTGGCCACCTGGAACCCCGAGGATCCGGCCCACTGGGACAGCGGCTTCGCGTGGCGCACCCTGTGGATCACCACGTACAACCTCACGCTGGCGTTCGCCGCGTGGTACCTCGTGAGCGCGGTGGCACCCCGCCTCAACGACGTCGGCTTCGACCTCACCCAGCAGCAGCTGTACTGGCTGGTCGCGATCCCCGGCCTCGCCGGCGGCACGCTCCGCCTCGTCTACATGTTCCTGCCGCCTATCGTCGGGACGCGCACGCTCGTCGGCGGCTCGGCCACCCTGCTGCTCCTCCCGCTCCTCGGCTGGACCTTCGCCGTCCGGGACGCCTCCACGCCGTACTCCGTGCTCCTGCTGCTCGCCGTCGCCGCGGGGATCGGCGGCGGGGCGTTCTCGGGCTTCATGCCCTCGACGTCGTACTTCTTCCCGCGGCGGATGGCCGGAACCACGCTCGGCCTGCAGGCGGGGATCGGCAACTTCGGCGTCAGCCTCATCCAGTTCCTCACCCCGTGGGTGGTGGGCTTCGGGCTGCTCGGCACGGCAGCCCTGACGCCGCAGCAGCAGGCCGACGGCAGCGACCTGTTCCTCCACAACGCGGGGCTCGTCCTCGTCCCCTGGGTGGTCCTCGGCATGGTCCTGGCGGCGGTGCTCCTGCGACGGGTCCCCGTGACCGCGCACTTCCGCGAGCAGCTGGACATCTTCCGGGAGAAGCACACCTGGGTGATGACGGCCATCTACCTCATGACCTTCGGCGCGTTCAGCGGGTTCGCCGCCCAGTTCGCCCTGCTGATCAAGAACGAGTACGGCAGCTTCGCGGACGCCCCCGACCCCCTGAAGTACGCGTTCCTCGGGCCGCTCATCGGCTCCGCGGCGCGCGCGGGGTTCGGCCCGCTCTGCGACCGCTACGGCGGCGCGATCTGGACGCTCGTCTCCGGCATCGGGCTCACGGTGTGCACGCTCGCTGCGTCGTTCTTCCTCGAGCCGACCGACGTCTCCCAGTTCACCTGGTTCCTCCTCACGATGCTCGCGGTGTTCCTGTTCGCCGGCATCGGCAACGCCGGCACGTTCAAGCAGATGCCGATGATCTTCCCGCGCCGTCAGGCCGGCGGCGTCATCGGCTTCACGTCCTCGATCGCGGCCTTCGGCCCGTTCCTCGTCGGCGTGTCGCTGGCGGCGATCGCGCCCCGGCCGTTCTTCCTCGGCTGCACCGTCTTCTTCGCCGCATGCACGGGCCTCGTCTGGTACTACTACGCGCGCCCGGGCGCCGAGAAGCCCTCCTGACCGGCACTGGGCCCACCCCTGCTACCCCTACTGCTCCGCCGAACGCGGGTTGTGGTGATCATCCGACCGGATGATCACCACAACCCCGCGTTCGGCGGAGCTGGGCTCGGGAGCTGGGCTCGGGAGCTGGGATCGGGAGCTGGGATCGGGAGCGGGCGGGTGCGGGCTCGGGGCGGGTGGGCGTCGTGGCAGGCTAGCCCCCGGCTCGCCGCGCGGCGGGCGCGGCCCGAGGAGGAGGCGGCGTGGAGGTCTGGACGGACGTGGCACAGGTGCCACCCACGTTCGGCCCGTCCGTCGTCACGATCGGCAACTTCGACGGCGTCCACCGCGGCCACCGCGACGTCCTGACCCGCATGGTCCTCGACGCGCGCGCGTCCGGGACGGCCGCCGTCGCCGTCACCTTCGACCCGCACCCCTCCCAGGTGCACCGGCCCGCCACGGCGCCGCCGCTCCTCACGGGCCTGCCGGACCGGCTCGCCCTGCTGGCCGAGACCGGCCTCGACGCGGTCCTGGTCCTGGAGTACACGCTCGACTTCGCCGCGCAGACGCCCGAGGAGTTCGTCGAGCGCTACCTCGTGCGCGGTCTGCGCGCGGCGATCGTCGTCGTCGGCCGCGACGTGCGCTTCGGCCGCGGCAACGCGGGGGACCTGGGCACGATGGCGGCGCTCGGGGCACGCTTCGGCTTCCGCGTCGAGGTGATCGACGACGTCGCCGGGCACCCCGACCCGCACCTCGCCTCCCACCCGATCACGCATCGGCGCTGGTCGTCGACGTGGGCGCGCGAGCTCCTCGCGGAGGGCGACGTCGCGGCGGCGGCGGAGGTCCTCGCCCGCCCGCACCGGATCCGCGGCGTCGTCGTCCACGGTGACGCCCGCGGTCGGCTGCTCGGCTTCCCGACCGCGAACCTCGCACCCGACGCGGCCGGGATGGTCCCGGCCGACGGCGTCTACGCCGGCTGGCTCCTGCGCGGCGCGGAGCCCGGGGCCGCGCCGGCCGAGCGGCTGCCGGCCGCGATCTCGATCGGCACGAACCCGACGTTCGGCGGCGTCGGGCGCCGGGTCGAGGCCTACGTGCTCGACCGGGACGACCTGGAGCTCTACGACGAGGAGGTCGTCCTCGAGCTCGTGCAGCGGGTGCGGCCCACGCTCAGGTTCGACGGCGTCGACGCCCTCGTCGCACGGATGCACGAGGACGTCGACCAGGTCCGAGCCCTCCTGACGCCGGTCGCGTAGACCCCCGGCGAGCCCTCGGCGGGCTCAGGACCGGCCGTTGCCGATGTGGGCGCCGTCGGGGAGGTTCTCGGGGGTGCCGGTGTCGTCGAGGGTGGCGTGGCCGGTGACGACGACGTTCGCGCCGAAGGTCCAGTCCCCGTGGACGGTGAGGGCCTGGGCCTGGCGCAGGGAGGGGGCGCCGGCGGGGAAGTGGGCGTCGAAGGTGGTCATGGTCTTGTAGTGCTTCGGGGCGAGGTCGACCAGGGGCGCGGGGTCGACGGCCAGGCGCAGGACGCCGTCCTCGCCCAGGTCGTAGGCGTCCGAGCGGAGCAGGAGCAGGTCGTTCGTCGTCTTGACCGGCAGGAAGCGGCCGCGTTCGACGACGATCGCCTGGGCGCCCTCGAAGACCTCGATCGCGGCGCCCATCGCGGTCTCGATCTGGAAGACCTCGGGGGAGGTGGCGTCGGTCGGGTCCACGTTCTTGATGTTGCGGATCAGCGGAAGGCCGAGGACGGCGCCCCGCTCGACGAGGGCGGCGTGCAGCGCCTCCAGGTCGAACCACAGGTTGTTGGTGTGGAAGTACGGGTGGCGGTGCTCGTCGGTGAAGTAGTCCATCTCCTCCGGCGCCGTCTGGGCGGTGTCGCGCAGGATCAGGCGCCCGTCGGCGCGGCGGACCGCCAGGTGCCCGCCCTTGCGGTCGGCCGCGGTGCGCCGGCACAGCTCGGCGGCGTACGGGGCGCCGGAGGCGGCGAACCACCCGGCCAGGCGGGGGTCGGGGGCGGCGCCGAGGTTGTCGGAGTTCGACGTGCACGCGTACCGGAACCCCTGCTCGAGCAGCGCCTCCAGGACGCCGGAGGCCAGGATCGCGGTGTAGATGTCGCCGTGCCCGGGCGGGCACCACTCCAGCGACGGGTCGGCCGGCCACTCCACCGGGGTCAGACCGTGGCGCAGCAGCTTCGGCTCCGCGTTCTGCAGGAAGTCCAGCGGCAGGCCCTCCACCGCGAGGTCCGGGTGCGCGCTCAGGGCGTCCAGGGAGTCCTGCCGGGTGCGGAAGCTGTTCATCAGGATCAGCGGCAGCCGCGCCCCGTACGCCGCGCGGGCGTGCCGGACCTGCTCGACGATGAGGTCCAGGAACGTCTTGCCGTCGCGGACCGGCAGCAACGACTTGGCCCGGTCCATCCCCATCGAGGTCCCCAGGCCCCCGTTCAGCTTGATCAGGGCCGTCTTGCCCAGCGCCTCGCGCGCCGTCGCCTCGTCCACCTCCACCTGCGACAGGTGCGGCGGGTCCAGCAGCGGGGTGATCGAGTCCTCCCGGATCAGCCCCGTCGCCCCCGCCTCGAGCTCGCGGTAGTAGTGCGAGAACACGTCGATCGCCGCCGGGCTCACACCCGCGGCCCGCATCTTCTCCTGCGCCTGAAGAAGTCCCTCGTCGCTCATGGCGCCGAGCCTAGGGGCCGACCTCGCGACCGCGCCCGCGATCGACGGGGCTGTCCGAGGACCGGAGCGCCACCGGTCGGCCGGCCGGCCGCGGGCGAGCCGGGGCCGAGGTGACCGTACGTGGCATCCCGCGGCGGGACCGGTCCCGATGCGGGGGAGCGGCGCCCGGGCTGGTACCGTGGCCCCGCCGTTCGATCGGCCGCGGATGAGTCATGCCCGGGTGGACCTGCCCCGGAGCTCCGCGCAACGAGACACCCGAGGGAGAGCCGTGGCACTCGCCGCCGCCGTCAAGAGCCAGATCATCAGCGACTACGCGACCCACGAGGGCGACACCGGCTCGCCCGAGGTCCAGATCGCGATGCTCACCCAGCGCATCAAGGACCTCACCGAGCACCTCAAGGAGCACAAGCACGACCACCACAGCCGTCGTGGTCTGCTGATCCTCGTCGGTCACCGTCGCCGGCTGCTCGGCTACCTCCACGACGTGGACATCACCCGGTACCGGTCGCTCATCGAGCGCCTCGGCATCCGGGACAGCCTCCACAAGTGACCCGTCGTCCGGCCCGGCTCCCCTCGGGGACCGGGCCGGACGTCCATCTACCCAGCCACCGCCTGCGCCGCAGGTCTCGATGGTCCTCGGTAGTGGCCCCCGGAACCGCGGGGGTGGCGACGCCGCCCCGCCCGTTTCCGTAGGTCTCTTTCGATGGCCGCCGAACCCGGGGCGCGGGCACCACTCCCGAAGGAGGGTGCCTTCATGGAAGGTCCCGAGATCCAGTTCGCCGAGGCCGTCATCGACAACGGCCGCCTCGGCACCCGCACCGTCCGGTTCGAGACGGGCCGCCTCGCCCGCCAGGCCGCCGGCTCCGCCGTCGCCTACCTCGACGAGGACACGATGCTCCTCTCGGCCACGACGGTCGGGAAGCAGCCCAAGGACCAGTTCGACTTCTTCCCGCTGACGGTCGACGTCGAGGAGCGGATGTACGCCGCCGGGCGCATCCCCGGCTCGTTCTTCCGCCGCGAGGGCCGGCCGTCCACCGAGGCGATCCTCGCGTGCCGCCTCATCGACCGGCCGCTGCGGCCGTCCTTCGTCAAGGGTCTGCGCAACGAGGTCCAGGTGGTCGTCACCGTCCTCGCCCTGCACCCCGACGACGACTACGACGTCCTCGCGATCAACGCCGCCTCGATGTCGACGCAGCTCTCCGGCCTGCCGTTCTCCGGCCCGGTCGGCGGGGTGCGGGTCGCGCTCGTCGACGGCCAGTGGGTCGCGTTCCCCCGTCACACCGAGACCGAGCGCGCCGTGTTCCAGATGGTCGTGGCCGGCCGCGTGGTCGAGGGCGGCGACGTCGCGATCATGATGGTCGAGGCCGAGGCCACCGAGTCGGCGTGGGAGCTCATCACCGTCCAGGGCGCCACGAGCCCCACGGAGGACGTGGTGGCCGCCGGCCTCGAGGCGTCGAAGCCGTTCATCAAGGCGCTGTGCGACGCGCAGAGCGACCTCGCCTCGCGGGCCGCGAAGCCCGTCGCCGAGTTCCCGGTCTTCCTCGACTACCAGGACGACGCCTTCGCGGCGGTCGAGCGGGTGGCGACGGCGGACCTGGCCGCCGCCCTGACGATCGCCGACAAGCAGCAGCGCGAGTCGCGGCTCGACGAGGTCAAGGCCGCGACGAAGGCGGCGCTCGCCGACGAGCTCGCGGGCCGGGAGAAGGAGATCAGCGCCGCGCTGCGGTCGCTGACCAAGAAGCTGGTCCGCCAGCGGATCCTCACCGACGCCGTGCGCATCGACGGCCGCGGCCTGCGGGACATCCGCCCGCTGACGGCCGAGGTCGAGGTGGTCCCGCGGGTCCACGGCTCGGCGCTGTTCGAGCGGGGCGAGACCCAGATCCTCGGCGTGACCACGCTGAACATGCTGCGCATGGAGCAGCAGCTCGACACGCTCTCGCCGGTGACGCGCAAGCGCTACATGCACAACTACAACTTCCCGCCGTTCTCCACGGGCGAGACGGGCCGCGTCGGCAGCCCGAAGCGGCGCGAGATCGGCCACGGCGCCCTCGCCGAGCGGGCGCTCGTGCCCGTCCTGCCGGGCCGCGAGGAGTTCCCCTACGCGATCCGCCAGGTGTCCGAGGCCCTCGGCTCCAACGGCTCGACGTCGATGGGCTCGGTCTGCGCCTCGACGCTCTCGCTCCTCAACGCGGGCGTGCCGCTGAAGGCCCCGGTCGCGGGCATCGCGATGGGCCTCGTCTCCGACACCGTCGAGGGTGAGACCCGCTACGCGGCGCTCACCGACATCCTCGGCGCCGAGGACGCGTTCGGCGACATGGACTTCAAGGTGGCCGGCACGCGGGAGTTCGTCACCGCGATCCAGCTCGACACGAAGCTCGACGGCATCCCGGCGTCCGTGCTCGCCGCTGCGCTGACGCAGGCCCGCGACGCGCGCCTGCACATCCTCGACGTCATGGCCGAGGCCATCGACGCCCCGGACGAGATGGCCCCGACGGCGCCTCGCGTCATCACGGTGAAGGTGCCGGTCGACAAGATCGGCGAGGTCATCGGCCCGAAGGGCAAGATGATCAACCAGATCCAGGAGGACACCGGCGCGGACATCTCGATCGAGGACGACGGCACGGTCTTCATCGGCGCCACGGACGGCCCGTCCGCCGAGGCGGCGCGCTCGGCGATCAACGCGATCGCCAACCCGCTCGTGCCGGAGGTCGGCGAGCGCTTCGTCGGGACCGTCGTCAAGACGACGACGTTCGGCGCGTTCATCTCGCTCAGCCCCGGCAAGGACGGCCTGCTGCACATCTCGCAGATCCGCAAGCTGGTCGGCGGCAAGCGCGTCGAGAACGTCGAGGACGTGCTCTCGGTCGGCCAGAAGCTCCAGGTCGAGATCGGCGAGATCGACCCGCGGGGCAAGCTCTCGCTGGTCGCCGTCGTCGACGAGGCCACCGCCGCCGCGTCCGACGCGGCGGACGCGGCCGCGCCCGCGACCGTCTGACGTGCCCGTCCCGCTGACGATCGGGCCGGCCGGCGGGTCGGGGACCGAGGTCTCGCTCGCGCAGGACGGCGGCGCCCACGTGCGCCGTTCCGTCCTGCCGGGCGGGATCCGGGTGCTCACCGAGACCATGCCGGGCGTGCGGTCGGCGGCCTTCGGGGCGTGGGTGGGCGTCGGCTCTCGCGACGAGGCCGACGGCCACCACGGCTCGACGCACTTCCTCGAGCACCTGCTGTTCAAGGGCACGCGCAGCCGGGACGCGATGGACATCGCCGAGGCGTTCGACGCCGTCGGCGGCGAGGCGAACGCGAACACCGGTAAGGAGCACACCGCGTACTACGCCCGGGTGCTCGACCAGGACCTGCCCCTGGCGGTCGACGTCATCCTCGACATGGTGACGTCGGCGGTCCTGGACACCGACGAGTTCGAGACCGAGCGCGGGGTCATCCTCGAAGAGCTGGCGATGAACGACGACGACCCGAGCGACGTCGTCCACGAGCAGTTCACCGCCGTGGTGTTCGGCGCCCACCCGCTCGGGCGGCCGATCGGCGGCACGCCGGCGACGATCCGCGCCGTGCCGCGCGACGCCGTGTGGGAGCACTACGCCACGACGTACACCGCCCCGGAGCTGGTGGTGACGGCGGCCGGCTCGGTGGACCACGACCGGCTGTGCGCGCAGGTCCTCGACGCGGTCGGGGCCGGCGGGTGGAGCCTCGAGCCGACCGCCGTGCCGAGAGCCCGTCGCGGCGCGGCCGCGCCGCCGCCCGGCGTGCTCCCCGAGGGCGGCACCGCCGTGACCGTCCACCGGCCGATCGAGCAGGCGAACGTCGTGCTCGGCGGCCTCGGCCCGGCGGCGAACGACGAGCGCCGGTTCGCGCTGCGCGTCCTCAACGCCGTCCTGGGCGGGGGGATGTCCTCCCGGCTGTTCCAGGAGATCCGCGAGCGGCGCGGGCTGGCGTACTCGGTCTACTCCTTCGCGAGCGGCTACGCCGAGACCGGGGCGTTCGGGCTCTACGCGGGCTGCACGCCGAACCGGGTCGAGGAGGTCGTGGGGCTCCTCGCGACCGAGCTGGACCGGCTCGCGCAGGACGGGATCAGCGCGGCCGAGCTGCAGCGCGGCATCGGCCAGCTCTCCGGCGGCCTGGTGCTCGGGCTCGAGGACTCGGGCTCGCGGATGTCCCGCCTCGGGCGCGCCGAGATCACCCACGGCGAGCTGCTGAGCATCGGTGAGATGCTCGAGCGTCTGGACGCCGTCACGGCCGAGGAGGTCCGGGAGCTGGCGGTCGAGCTCGCGACGGCTCCGCGGTCGCTGGTCGTCGTCGGCCCGTTCGAGAGGGACGTCGCGACGTCGGTGCTCGCGGCGCTGTGACGAGGAGGACTCAGGATGACGACGTCGCCCACCTCGGGGGCTCGGCCGCCGGCGGAGCGCCGCTCCGGCGTCGACCCCGGGGTGGCCTGGTCGGTGACCCTGCACGTGCTCTCGTTCCCCTGGTTCCTCGCGACCCTCATCGCGCTGGGGCTCGTGGTCTCCGCGCTGGACGTCGAGCTCGGGTCCACCGACGCCGTCGGAACGCAGCGACTGCTCGTCCTCGGCTTCGTCCTGGTCGCCCTCGTCCCGCTCACCGCGTCGGCCGTCGTCGGCCTGCGCACCTGGCGCCGTCGGCGGCGGCGGGGCGCGCTGGTGGCCGGGATCATGAGCATCGTCGTGGGCGTGGTCGTCCTGCTCGTGGCCGGGACGATCGCCGTGGGCGGCCGCACCCCCTGAGGTCGCCCGTGGGCCGCCGGTAGGCTCCCCGTCATGACCGCCGCCTCCGCCGCGCCCCTGCGCGTCGCCGTCCTGGGTGCCGCCGGCCGCATGGGCAGGACCGTCTGCGACGCCGTCGACGGCGCCCCCGACCTGGCCCTCGTCGCGCGCCTCGACGTCGGGGACGACGTCTCGGCCCTCGCCGGGACGGTCGACGTCGCCGTCGACTTCACGGTTCCCTCGGCGACCGAGGCCAACGTGCACGCCCTCGTCGACGCGGGCGTCCACGCGGTCGTCGGGACCACCGGCTGGACGGAGGAGTCGCTCGGGCGGGTCCGCGAGCACGTCGCCGCCGTCCCGAGGGTCGGCGTCCTGATCGCCCCGAACTTCGCGCTCTCGGCTGTGCTCGCGATGCGGTTCGCCGCCCAGGCCGCGCGCTACTTCGCATCGGTGGAGGTCGTCGAGCTGCACCACCCGGACAAGGTGGACGCACCCTCCGGGACGGCCGTGCACACCGCACGCCTCGTGGCCGCCGCCCGGCGGGCCGCGGGAGTGGCGCCGTCGCCGGACGCGACCGAGACCTTGCTCCCCGGCGCGCGCGGCGCGGACGTCGACGGCGTGCGGGTGCATGCCGTGCGCCTGCGTGGGCTCGTCGCCCACGAGGAGATCCTCCTCGGCAACCCCGGAGAGCAGCTCACGATCCGGACCGACTCGTTCGACCGGTCGAGCTTCATGCCGGGCGTCCTGCTCGGCGTGCGGTCCGTCGGCCGGCTGCCCGGGCTGACGGTCGGCCTCGACACGGTGCTCGACCTCGACTGAACCCCGGGCGGTCGGTCGCCGTGGGACGGGACCGAGCGCCCAGGGCCGAGGCCCGCCGGGCGCGTACGCTGCCCGGCGTCCGCCCAGCGCGCGAGGGAGCCGTCGATGGCGATCCGGCACAAGCTCGTCGGCGACGCGACCCAGATGGTCGTGTGCCAGCTCGAGCCCGGTCAGCAGGTCTACTGCGAGGCCGGGAAGTTCCTCTGGAAGACCACGAACGTGACCGTCGAGACCCGCCTCGGCGGCGGCGCGCCGAGCGGTGACCGGTCGGGCGGTGAGCGGTCAGGCGCCGGCGGCAGCGGCGCGTTCCTCAAGGCGGCGTTGAGCACGGCGGCCGCCGCCGGGAAGCGCGCGCTGGCGGGGGAGAGCCTCGCGGTCCAGTGGTACCGCGCCGCGGGCGCCGAGAGCGGCCTGGTCGCGTTCGCCGGCGTGCTCCCGGGTCAGATGGCCGTCCTCGAGCTCGACGGGTCGAGCGGCTGGTACGCCGAGAAGGACGCGTTCGTGTGCGCCGAGGGGTCCGTCACGTTCGACGTCGCGTTCTCCGGATGGTCGGCCGGCCGCAAGGGTGGCGAGGGCTTCGTCCTCGAACGGTTCGGCGGCATCGGGACGCTGGTCATCGCCGGTGCCGGGAACTTCATCGAGCTCAACCCGGCCCGGTACGGCGGCAAGGTCCAGGTGGACACCGGTTGCGTGGTGGCCTTCCAGGACACCGTCCGCTACGGGGTCGAACGCGTCGGTGCGCTGAATGCGCAGACGCTCATGACGGCGGTGCTCGGAGGTGAGGGCCTGAGCCTGGCCACGCTGGAGGGCGACGGCCGCGTGATCCTGCAGTCCCTGACCTACGACGGCATGGCGAACGCCCTGTGGCGGCACCGGCGCGGGGACGACCGGACCGGGGTCACCGGCGGCATCTTCTCGGGAGGGAACGACTGATGGGGTTCTTCGACAAGGCGATCGCCCAGGCGCAGCAGCTCGCGGAGAAGGCGGCGGAGAAGACGCAGGAGGGCGTCAAGGCGGGTCAGGACAAGCTCGAGCAGGCCCAGGCCAAGCGGACGGCCGACGCCGCGCTGCGGGACCTCGGCGCCGCGCTCTACCTCGAGCGCACCGGTCGGGGCAGCGCCGAGACGGCCGCCGCAGTGGCGAGCATCAGTGCGCAGCTCGCCCAGCACGAGGCGGAGCACGGCCCGATCGAGCTGCGCCCGGCCGGGGCTTCCCCCGCCGACGAGGGTCCCGCGGTCCCGCCGACGACGCCGCCCGCGCCCGTGGCGCCGACGTCGCCATCGGAACCCGTCCCGCCTCCCGTGCCACCCGCCCCCGCAGCCGGGTTCTCGCTCGACGACCTGTAGTCCGGCGCGGTCGGGCGCGTCCCGCGCGCCGGACGGGCCGAGCGACCTCGGCGCCTCACAGCGCCGCGGACCACCGGTCCTCGCGCACGTCGCGGCCGTCGACGTCCAGGAGCCGCGAGGTCCCGTCGCGATCGAGCCCGGCGCCGGCCAGGAACCCAGCCCGGGCGCCGTCGTCCTCGAGCACCCACGTCCGCAGCGTGCGAGCACCGTCCTCGCGGGCGAGGTCCGCGCAGGCGGCCAGCAGGCGGGAGCCGTGGCCAGCCCGGGTGGCGTCCGGGTGCACCTCCAGGGCCAGCACCTCGGCGACGTCCCCCGAGGACGGCGCCGTCGCCGCGAAGCCGACGACGTCGTCGTCCTGCACGGCGACGAGCACCCGGTGCGCGGAGGAGGGCGGCGCCGCGAGCGAGACGCGCCAGGCAGCGGCGAAGGCCGTCGGGTCGAGCCTGTCGGCGGCGGCACCGAGAGCGGCGGCGCGGGCCTGTCGCCACGCGGCGACCTGGATCGCGCCGATGCGGTCCGCGTCGGCGGCCCGCGCGGCACGGACGCCGACCCGCGAGCCGTCCGCAGGAGTCTGTCCGCGCGGTGGCACGGTGGGTTAGCGTACGTGACGGACGTCACACCCGCGCTCGGGCGACGGTGTCCCGGCTCGACGCAGAGCCGGGAGGGCCGGCCCGGCAGGAGCAGATGTCCCTCTGACCTGGAGGAACGGTGCAAGCGCTTGCAGGTAAGCGGTTGCCGTGCGGCTCACCTGCGGTTCAGCATCGCGAGAGTCAGGTTCCCATCGTTGCCAAAGCGTTACGGAGAGCGCTTCCAGGCACTCAGGCGATGTGGGACGTTAGGGGGCGTTGTGACCACCCACTATGACGGCGAAGGAGCGGTCATGAGAAGGAGCAAGGCAATCAGCCTGGGTGCGATCGCGGCGGCCACGGCACTTGTGGCAACCGCGTGCGCAGGCGGAGACGGCGGCGGCGGCAGCACCGGCGGCGGGGGCGGCGGCGGCGGGACCGTCGAGATCGTCGGCGCGTTCTCCGGAGAGCAGCAGACGGGCTTCGAGGAGGACATCGCGCAGGTCTCGGAGGACCTGGGCATCGACATCGAGTACGTGTCGACCAACCAGTTCGAGGTCGTCCTGCCGAGCCGCGTCGCCGGTGGCAACGCGCCCGACATCGCGATCTTCCCCCAGCCCGGTCTGCTGAAGGACCTCGTGGCGCAGGGCGAGATCGTCGCGCTCGCCGACGCGGGCGTCGACGTCGACGCGATCACCTCGGCATCGGTGCCCGGCCTGGTCGACACCGCGACGGTGGACGGCACGGTCTACGGCGTGCCGTACTCGGTCAACGGCAAGAGCCTCGTGTGGTACCCGTCGCCTCAGTTCGAGGACGCGGGCTACGAGGCGGCGACGTCCTACCAGGGTCTCGTGGACCTCACCGACCAGATCAAGGCCGACGGCACCGCCCCCTGGTGCTTCGGCGTCGACGTCGGCTGGCCGGGCACGGACTGGCTCGAGGAGTTCGTCCTGCGCGAGGGCGGCCCCGAGGTCTACCAGCAGTGGATCGCCCACGAGATCCCGTTCAACGACCCGGTCATCGTGAAGGCGGCGGAGGACGTCGCGGGTCTGCTCCTGGCGGACGGCAACGTCTACGGCGGCCAGCAGGGCATCACGGCCAACACGTTCGACGTGGCCGACGACGGCCTGTGGACCGACCCGCCGAGCTGCTACATGCACAAGCAGGGCAACTTCATCACGTCGTTCTTCCCGGAGGACGTTCAGGCCGACCTGACGGCCAACACGAACTTCTTCCGTCTTCCCCCGATCGAGGAGGGCGACCCGGCGCCGATGCTCGGTGGCGGTGACTACATGGCGATGTTCGACACCGAGAACGCGGATGCCGCCGCGGTGATCGAGGCCATCGCGTCGCCTGACTTCGGCGCCAACTCGGCTCAGACCGGCGCCTGGCTGTCGCCGTACGTCGACTTCGACAAGTCGCTGTACGCGAACGAGACGCTGGCCAACGTCGCGGACCTCATCTACACGTCCGAGGTCTTCGGGTTCGACGCCTCCGACCAGATGCCCGGCCAGATCGGCAACGGTGCGTTCTGGACCGGCATGGTCGAGTGGATGGGCGGTCAGAAGGACCTCAACACCGTCCTCGACGAGATCGAGCAGCAGTGGGCTGACCTCGAGGCCTCCCAGTAACCAGGACACGTGGTCCGAACCTCTGACCCCGCGAGGGGATGCCCGGCCGGCGGCGCCGCCGCCGGCCGGGTACTCCCCGGAAGGAAGGGCTGGGCATGACCTTCAAGATTCTTAACGCGCTCCTGGCGATCATCGCCGGGATCGGCGTGTCGCTCGCGCTGTACTGGGTGCTCAACTTCGTGGTCGAGCGACTGCCCGAGAAGTGGGAGGCGCGCCTGAAGCCGTGGGTTTTCATCGGCCCGGCGATCCTGCTCATCGCCGTCATCCTGATCTACCCGGCGATCCGGACGATCATCCTGAGCTTCTTCAACCGCTCGGGTGACACGTTCGTCGGGCTCGAGAACTACGCGAACCTGGCGACGGACACGGCGTTCTACACGACGCTGGTCAACACGTTGCTGTGGATCATCGTCGTGCCGGTCTCGGCCGTGATCCTCGGCCTGCTCGTCGCCATCCTCGCGGACCGCCTCGCGCCGCGCGGGGAGAAGATCACCAAGTCGATGATCTTCATGCCGATGGCCATCTCCATGGTCGGCGCGAGCACCATCTGGGGGATGATCTACGACTGGAACCCGCCCGGTACGGACCAGATCGGCATCCTCAACGCGATCGTCGTCGCGCTGGGTGGAGAGCCGCAGGTGTGGCTGCAGATCCAGACCCTGAAGCTCAACAGCCTCCTGCTCATGGTGATCCTGATCTGGCTGCAGGTCGGGTACGCGATGGTCCTGATCTCCTCGGCGATCAAGGGCGTGCCGGAAGAGACGGTCGAGGCCGCACGGATCGACGGAGCGAACGAGGTGCAGGCGTTCTTCCGGATCATCGTCCCGCAGATCTGGGGCACCGTGACCACGGTGTTCGTCACGATCCTCATCGGCGTCATGAAGGTCTTCGACATCGTCTACGTCACGACCAACGGTCTGTACGGAACGAACGTCATCGCGAATGACTTCTTCGTGACTCTGTTCCAGTTCTACGACAGCGGGCGGGCCTCCGCGATCGTGGTCATCCTGCTGATCGCCGTGATCCCGGTGATGATCTACCAGGTGCGTCGGTTCCGTGCCGAGGAGGCGATGAAGTGAGCACGCCAGTCCAGGTCACCCCGACCACCAAGGTCCAGCCGGTGAAGGTGGCGAAGAAGAAGCCGCCGAAGGAGGAGTCGCGCGCCAACTGGCTCGTCCGACTCGTCCTCGCCATCGTCGTCATCGGATTCCTTATCCCGACGATCGGCCTCTTCGTCACCTCGTTCAGGCCGAAGGACGACGCCGCCTCGACGGGTTGGTGGACGGCGGTGGTGCAGCCGTTCGCGTCGACGTGGACGCTGCAGAACTACAGCGACGTCATCTCCGGAGGCATGGGCAACGCGTTCATCAACTCGATCGCGGTGACCATCCCGGCGACGGTCATCCCCATCCTCATCGCGGCGATGGCGGCGTACGCCTTCACCTTCATCGAGTTCCCCGGGCGGGACACCCTCTTCATCGTCGTCGTCGGCCTGCTCGTCGTCCCGAACCAGGTCGCCTTCGTCCCGCTGCTGAAGATCTTCGGCGACCTCGGCCTGGTCGGCACGTTCCCGGCGGTGTGGATAGCGCACTCCGGGTTCGGCATGCCGCTGGCGATCTTCATCCTCCGGGCGTACATGCAGACCCTGCCCAAGGCCGTCATCGAGTCCGCGAAGATCGACGGAGCGAGCCACTTCCAGACGTTCTGGAAGCTCATCCTGCCGATGAGCGTGCCGGCGCTGGCCTCGTTCGCGATCTTCCAGTTCCTGTGGGTCTGGAACGACCTGCTCGTCGCGCTGCTGTTCATCGGCGGCGGTGACAACCAGGTGGTGACGCAGTACCTGGCCAGCCTCCTGGGCCAGTACGGCGACCGGTGGGACCTCCTGGCTCCGGGCGCCTTCATCTCCATGGCGCTGCCGCTGACGGTGTTCTTCGCGCTCCAGCGGTTCTTCGTCCGCGGCATGACCGCCGGCTCCGTCAAGGGCTGACCGAGTCCGCGGCGGCGACGCGCCGGCTCCCACGCGGTTGGGAGCCGGCGCGTCGCCGCGTCTCCCGTGGCGGCGCGCCTCGGGCGTGAAAACGGCACGGCGACGGCACGGAGCCGGTTGGATGGGGGGCCACCCAGCCGAGGACCCCGCAGGCCCCGGCCACGGCGCTACCAGCGGAGGTCTACGCATGCCGATCGCCCAGTGGTCGCAACCGCACCACGACGGGTCTCCCACGTACGTCCCCGAGCCGACGCCGACCCTCGGCGGGACCGTGCCGGTCCTGCTGCGCGTCCCTCGGAGCAGCGACGTGACGTCGGCCTGGGTGCGGGTCATCGAGGACGGCGAGCCCGAGCTCGTCCGGGCCCGTGTGGACCGGGAGGACCTGAGTTTGGTCAGGTCGCGCGGTCCTGGCGGGCTGCGGGGCGTTGACCTGGGGTGATGCTCGCGGGCGGGCTTGGTTGAGGCACTAATCGGTGCTCTATGTTGGGGCTGTGGCGTGGGTTCGGCGGGTGCGGACAGCGTCGGGGGCGACGGCTGTGCAGATCGCCGAGTCGGTCGGTGGGCGGCGCCGGATCGTGGCGCATGTCGGGTCGGCGCATACCGAGGTCGAGCTCGGCCTGCTGATGCAGCGCGCACGCGAGCTGCTTGCCGATCCCGGCCAGGGCGCCCTGGACGTCGCGGTGTCCGCGATGGTGGCCAAGACGGACCTGATCGGGGACCGGGCCGAGGCGACGCTGTTCGACGACGGCGTCGTCGCGGACCCGGCTGCGCGGCGTGCCTCCGCGTCGCTGGTCGCGCCGGCGCAGGTGGTGGCGACGGGTTCGGAGGTGCTGTTCGAGGCGTTGGCGAGGGTGTTCACCGATCTGGGGTTCGACCCGGTGACGGACCGGGTGTTCCGCGACCTGGTGATCGCCCGGATCGTGGAGCCGACCTCGATCCTGGACGCCGCCCGGGTCCTGACCGAGCTCGGGCGCACGCCGGTCAGCGAGAAGACGATGCGGCGCACCCTGGCCCGCTGCCAGGAGCGGCGGTGGCGGGACCTGATCGCGCACGCCTGCTTCACCCACGCCGTGACCAGCGGAGACGTCTCGTTGTGCCTGTACGACGTCACGACGCTGTACTTCGAGGCGGAGAAGGAGGACGACCTGCGCAAGGTCGGCTACTCCAAGGAACGCCGCGTGGACCCGCAGATCGTCGTCGGGCTCCTGGTCGACCGGCACGGCTTCCCGCTGGAGATCGGCTGCTTCGAGGGCAACACCGCGGAGACGACCACGTTGCTGCCGATCATCCGCCAGTTCCAGGACCGGCACGCGATCGAGAACATGGTCGTGGTCGCCGACGCCGGGATGCTCTCGGCCACGAACCTGCGCCAGCTGGACGAAGCCGGGTACGGGTTCATCGTCGGGTCCCGCACCACCAAGGCGCCGATCGACCTGGCCTCGCACTTCCGCTGGCACGGCGACGCGTTCACCGACGGCCAGGTCGTCGACACCGTGACCCCGAAGAACGCCCGCACCAGCCAGAACAACCCCGCCGTCCGGGCCGAGCCGGTCTGGGACCCCGAGCAGCACGCCGCGTCGTGGCGGGCGGTGTGGGCCTACAGCACCAAACGCGCCGCCCGCGACGGCAAGACCCTGACCCTGCAGGAGAACCGCGCCCGCGCCGTCGTTGCTGGGGAGAGGACGGCCCGCACCCCGAGGTTCGTCACCCTGCACGGCACCACGCCGGCGCTGGACGAGGCCAGCCTCGCTCGAGCCCGGCGGCTGGTCGGCCTCAAGGGCTACGTCACGAACATCCCCGCCACGCTGATGACCGCCCGGGAGGTGATCACCTCCTACCACGACCTGTGGCACGTGGAGCAGTCGTTCCGGCTGTCCAAGACCGACCTCGCCGCCCGACCGATGCACGTCCGCACGAAGGACGCCATCGAGGCCCACCTGACCCTCGTGTTCACCGCCCTGGCCGTGATCCGCGAGACCCAGACCCGCGCCGGCCTGGGCATCCGCTCCATCGTGCGTCAACTGCGCCCGCTGCGCTCCGCGACCATCACGATCAACGGCGCCCTGCAGACCTTCCCACCCGCCATCGACTCCGACCGGCAGACCATCCTCGACGCCATCACAACCCGGCGGCCCTAGGCACTAACCGAATGACCAAACTCAGGTCGGAGCAGCGACGTGACGTCGGCCTGGGTGCGGGTCATCGAGGACGGCGAGCCCGAGCTCGTCCGGGCCCGTGTGGACCGGGAGGACGAGAACGACGTCTGGCTGCGGGCCGACCTGCCCGTCGTCAACCCCGTCGTCTCGTACCGGTTCCTCCTCGACGGCGGCGCGCACGGCTACCAGTGGCTCAACGGCTCGGGGCTGCACGGGCGCGACGTCGCGGACGCCTTCGACTTCCGGGTCACCACCTTCGAGAAGCCGCCCGCCTGGGCGACCGGGACGATGTACCAGATCTTCCCGGACCGGTTCGCGAAGTCCGTCGATCGCGAGACCCCGCCGTGGGCGCTGCCCGCGGCGTGGGACGACCCGGTGATCGGGGAGGGCCCCGACACCCCCCGCCAGTACTTCGGCGGCGACCTCGACGGCGTGACGGCCCACCTCGACCACATCGCCTCCCTCGGCGTGGGCACGCTGTACCTGACGCCCTTCTTCCCGGCGAACTCCAACCACCGCTACAACGCCTCGACGTTCGCCCACGTCGACCCGCTCCTGGGCGGCGACGAGGCGATGGCGCGCCTGGCCGCCGCCGCGCACGCCCGCGGGATGCGCCTGATGGGCGACCTGACGACCAACCACTGCGGCGACACCCACGAGTGGTTCCAGGCCGCGATCGCGGACGCCGCGGCACCCGAGGCCGAGTTCTTCTTCTTCGAGCGGCACCCGGACGTCTACGCGGCCTGGTGGAACCTGCGCGAGATGCCGATCTTCGACCACCGGTCCCTCGAGCTCCGCCGGCGCCTCTACGACGGTCCCGACTCGGTGGTCGCCCAGTGGCTCGGCCCGCACGCCCTCGACGCGTGGCGGATCGACGTCGCCAACATGACCGGCATCCACGGGGAGATCGACCTCGCCCACGAGGTGGCGACCACCATCCGGCGCACGATGGCCGCCACGGTCGCCGAGTCCTTCCTCCAGGCGGAGTCCAACCACGACGCCTCGAGGGACCTGCTGGGCGACGGCTACCAGGGGACGATGAACTACG
>JBDIAU010000007.1:0-21459 GCA_039812565.1 Beutenbergiaceae bacterium | reverse complement strand
CTCGGCGCCCAGATCCGACCCCACCTCACCCTCCTGGTCCCCGCCGACGCCTGGACCGGCATCCAGCGCAGGAAGCAGGCCCGAGCGAACGCCGGGACCGCCGACGACGCCGACGCCGGCCCGGACACGACGGGCGCCCAAGGCGACGTAGGCGTGGCAGGCGAGACCGGCCTGAGCAGCGGCAGCGAAGGTGCGGTGAGCGTCGTCAACGGGACCGTCAGGCGCGAGGTCGCGCCGGTGGCGTTGGCCGAGCTGGACGACGGCACCGTCGTACCGCCCTCGGAGCTCGAGCGGTTGATGTGCGACTGCGAGGTCACCCGCCTGGTCCTGGACGCCGACGGGGTGCCGCTGGACGTGGGGCAGACGCAGCGGACGTACACCAAGGAGCTGCGCCGGGCGATCCTCGCCCGCGACGGGCACTGCCAATGGCCCGGGTGCACCACCCGAGCGTCCTGGTGCGAGGTCCACCACATCCGCTGGTACTCCCACGGCGGACCCACCAGCCTGGCCAACGGGCTCACGGTGTGCTCGTTCCACCACCACCAGATCCACCGCGGCACCGCCACCCTCCACAGCGTGGAGACGGGGGTCCGGTTCGTCCGACGCGACGGGCAGGTCCTCGGCACCACCAACCGATCCGGCGGCGCCCGACGCCTCGCCGGGACGAAACGACCCGCCGCGGGCCCGAGGGTCGGCGAGGGTGGAGGTCCCGCCGGAACCGGACGCCCGGCTGGCGAGATGCTCGCTCGAGCGGAGCGTGCACGCCGCCCGGTGTCCGCGCACGGCTCCGTCGTGGTCACGATGCGCATCGACATCGAACGGTCGTTGGCTCCGGCCGCGATGGGGGCTCGAGGCCCCGAGGTCGCCGAGATCCCGACGCGGCGATGGAGTCGTCGTGGGCGCAGTACCTCGGCCGGCCGTGCGTCGACGGGCGAGTTCTTGTGCCGCGCGGCGCCGGGCGCCGGGCCGTGGGCGGCGGCCGGCGGGCGGTGGGCTGGTCGCGGGTGGTCGCCTGGCCACGGGCGTTTCGGCTGGTCGCGAGAGCCTGGTTGGCCGCCTGAGGTCGCTCGGCGGGCCCGGAGCCCAACGGCTCGAGCCGAGACCTTCCCGTCGCCGGCCGACGACGGCTGCCAGGCTGGCGGGAGCCCGCCCGCTTGCCACGCGTCGCCGCCGGACGCGGAACCTGACCGCTAGCGCGACTCGCCGCGCCAGCCGCTTGCGCGCTGGCCGGCGACCCAGGCGGCGACCTGCGTGCGGCGCTGAAGACCCATCTTGGAGAGGAGGGCCGTGATGTGGTTCTTGACCGTCTTCTCGGCGACCCCGAGTCGCTCGGCGATCTCGCGGTTGGAGAGGCCGTCGCCGATGAGGTCGAGCACCTTGTGCTCGCTCGGAGTGAGATCGGCGGTCGGGTCCTCGTGGCCGGCCCGGCGGCGTGTCACGGTGCGCTCGTCGAGCAGGGTTCGGCCCGCCGCGACGGCGCGGATGACCTCGGTGATCTCGGCGCCCCGCACCGACTTGAGCACGTACGCCTTGGCGCCGGCGTGGAGGGCCGCGGCGAGGGCGTCGTCGTCGTCGAAGGAGGTGAGGACGATGGAGCGCGACTCCGGGAGGTCCTCGCGGAGGGCGTTGAGGATGTCGATGCCCGTGCCGTCAGGGAGCTGGAGGTCCACCAGGACGATGTCCGGGCGTACCAGCTTGGCGCGGCGCATCGTCTCGGCGACAGAGCCTGCCTCGGCGACGACCTTGAGACCGTCGGAGCGGTCGACGACCTCGGCGATGCCGCGACGCACCACCTCGTGATCGTCAACGATCATGACGTCGATATCACCGTGGGCAGGCGTTGACTCGATCGGCACGAGGAAGACTTTATCCACAACGGCGCGCCACGTCGCGAATCGGTGGCACGGCGGGCGTGCCTGGCGCCTGTGACACCGAGGCCGGGGCCATCGGTCGCGCGCAGGGCCGAACGGCAGGCGACCACCACGGCGCTCGCGCGGGAGAGCCGTGGGCCATCGGACGTGGGGCCGCGCCTCTCGTGGCTAGCGGCGTGGCCCGGGGGTCGAGGCGTGGGTGCGGGCGCGTGAGCCTGGTGGGTCGCGAGGGTCGCGCCGGTTCAGCGAAGGTCGAGGGAGGGACAGCGCGGGCAGCGCGGATCGCTGCGCACGGGTGAGCGTCAGTTGAGTGGGGCTTCCCAGATGAGGATCGAGCCGACGCCGTCCGAGCCCGGGCTGATCGCGCACGAGCCGCCGTGGCGTCGAGCTCGAGCGGCGAGGTTGTCCAGGCCGGAGCGGCGGGTGGCGGAGTCGTCGACGCCCGAGCCGTCGTCCTCGACCATGACGAGCACGCTGCCCGTGGGCCCCGAGCCGGCGACGCGGACCTCGACGAGCACCGATGACGCGCGCGCGTGCCGGGCGGCGTTCGCCATGCCTTCCCGGGCGACGGCGACGACGTCGTCGGCGAGGTCGGCATCGATGCGCGCCTCGATGATCGCGGCGAGCTCGTCCTCCTCCTCGAGGGTCTCGCCCATCCGGCCGTCGACGCTCACGAGCAGGGACGGCGCGAAGCCGAGCCCTGAGCGGGCGAGCGAGGTCTCGCGGCGGAGGCGTTCGACGAGGGCGACGTTGGCGTCTGGGTCGCGCAGCGAGTGGACGATGCTGCGGATCTGCCGGACGCTGTCGTCGACACCGGCCAGGGCAGCCTCGAGGACGGCCGCCAGCTTGACCGGGTGGTGCTCACCGGCGCGGACCGCGTTGCGTGCCGCCTCGAGCTGCATGCCCGTGGCGAAGAGCTGCTGGATCGCGAGGTCGTGCAGGTCGCGGGCGATGCGCGCCCGCTCGTCCAGCAGCGCCGCGACGTCCTGGGCGTGCCGGGCCTCCGCGAGCACAAGGGCGAGGGCCGCCTGGCCCGCGAACGACTCCGCCGTCGTCAGGTCGGACGCCACGAACGGTGGCCGATCCTCCTTGCGCAGGAGGATCAGGACGCCGATGCCCCGGCCGTTCGCCTGCATCGGCGCGTACAGGGCGGGGCCGAAGCGTCGCATCGCCGGCACCCGCAGCACGCGCGAGCGGGACAGCGAGTCGACGACGATCCCCTGGCCGTCCCGCAGCACCGTCATCGCCCGGCCGTCCTCCGGCATGATCGTGCCGATGAACTCGTCGGCGTCCTCGCCCGCGACGATCTCCATCACCCAGTCGTCGCCCACCGAGGGCAGCACGATGATCGCGACGTCGGCGTCCGCCACCTGGCGGACCCGGGCCGCGATCATCTCGAGCGCCTCCTCCTCCTCGGCGCCCGAGAGCAGCGTGGTCGTGATCTCCTGCTCGACCCGGAGCCACCGCTCGCGGTCCCGAGCGGACGAGAAGAGCTGGGAGTTCTCGATCGCGCCCGCGGCCGCCGCGGCGAGCAGCTGCACGGTGTCGACGTCCCGCGCGGTGAAGCCACCCTCCTTCTCCGCGAGGTAGAGCCGGCCGTAGACCTGGTCCTTGATGCGCACCGGCGCGCCGAGGAAGGTCGCCATCGGCGGGTGCCCGGGCGGGAAGCCGCCGAAGTCCGGGTGCTGCGTGAGGTCCTCGAGGATGAGGGCGTCGTGCTGGGGGATGGCCCCGAGGACCCCGTAGCCGCGGGGCGGGTGGCCCAGGCGGCGGACGTCGTCGGGATCCATGCCGTGGTGGACGAACGTCGAGGTCTCGCCGTACGCGTCGAGGACCCCCAGGGCGGCGTACCGGGCACCCGTGAGCCGCGCCGACGTGTCCACGAACTGCTGCATCACGGTCGGGAGCTCGAGGTGCGACGCGAGCGCGATGACGGCCTGGAGCAGCTCCGTCCGGCCGTCGCCCGCGTCCGCCCGGTCGGCGCCCGAGGCCCGCGCACCGGTGTCGTCGGGCTCGTCTGCGGCCGGGCGGTGCGGGTGCGTCATCGCTGGTCCGTTCTGACGTCGGGGGGCAGGACGGTCGGTCGGGCGGACGGGCCGACGTCGACGACCCCAGTGTCCTCCTGCGCGAGCGCCCACGCGTAGGCGGGCAGTCGCGCGACGAGGTCCGCGTGCGTGCCGCGGGCGACCACCCGCGCCGGTCCGGCGCCCGGCCCGCCGGTCGCCGGAGGTGCGTCGGCGTCCGCGAGCGAGTCGCCGTCGTGGCCGAGGACGAGGACCTCGTCGGCGGCGCCGAGCGCCGAGAGTCGGTGCGTCACGAGGAGCACCCCGCGATCCCCACGTCCGGTCTCCAGCAGGTCCGTCACCAGGGCGTCCGCGGCGGCGGCGTCGAGGTGCTCGGCCGGCTCGTCGAGGAGCAGGACGGGCGCCGGGCTGAGCAGGGCCCGGGCGAGCAGGAGTCGGCGCCGTTCGCCGCCCGAGACGGTCGTCGCGTCCGTGGACAGGCGCGTCTCCACCCCGTCCGGCAGGCCGGCGAGCCAGGGGCCGAGCCCGGCGGCCACCAGCGCCGCCCGCGCCTCGTCGGGCGTGACGTCGCCCCGCGCGACGCGCAGGTTCTCCAGCACCGTCGTGTCGAAGACGTGCGCGTCCTCGGCCGTGAGGACGACGGTCTCGCTCACGGTCGCGCGGTCGAGCGGCCATGGGTCCCGGCCTCCGACGCGGACCGACCCGGCGCGGGGCTCGAGCAGCCCGGCGAGCGTGAGGAGCAGCGTCGTCTTGCCGACGCCGCTGGCCCCGACGACGGCGACGGCGCGGCCCGGGCGCAGCTCGACGTCGACGCCCTCGAGCACGACGGGCCCGCCCGGCCAGCCGCAGGCGACGCCCCGAGCGCCGAGCGTCGACGGTGCGCCGGACGTCTCGGCGACCCCCACCGACGGCGACCCCGCCGACGGCGTCCCGTCGGGCTGCGCGGCGTCGAGCAGGGCCGTGACCCGCACGGCGGCGGCCCCCGAGCGAACGAGCTGCACCGCCGCGGCCGGGAGCATCGACGTCGCCTCGAACGCGGCGAGGGGGACGAGGACGACGACGGCGAGCTCGACCGCCGCGAGCGTCCCGGCGGTCGTCGCCGGGACCCCGAGGAGGAGGGCGCCGACGACGGCGGCGCCCATCGCGGCGAGGTTGAGCGCGGCGGCCCAGGCCGCGGGCCGGGCGGCCCGGTCGGCCTGGACGGCGAGGCGCGCGTCGGTGCGGCTCACGGCGGCGAGCAGGGTGGTCGTTCGGCCCGAGACCTGGAGCTCGCCCGCGGAGTCGACGAGGGTCAGGGCCGTCGCGGAGAGCTCGGCGCGCTCGTCGGCGAGGGCTACCTCTGCTCGCCTGGCGGCTCGCGCTGTGAGCCAGGGGCTCAGGACTCCCGCGCCGAGCAGGCATGCCGCCAGGACGACGGCGGCCGCGGGCAGGAACACCGCCACGAGCACCACCGAGCCGAGGCCCACGACGGCCGTCACCGCCGCGGGGAGCAGGGCGCGGACGACGAGGTCGCCGACGGCGTCGACGTCCGCCCCGGTCCGGGTGAGGACGTCGCCCCGCCGCAGCCCGACCACGGCGTCGGCCCGGCCCGCGGCGAGGGTCGAGTAGAGCCGTTCGCGCAGGGCGCCCATGCCGCTCAGGGCCACGTCGTGCGAGGCGAGTCGTTCGAGGTAGCGGAACAGCGCCCGGGAGATGCCGAAGGCCCGGACCGAGACGACGGCGACGGACAGGTCGAGCACGGGCGGCATCTGCGACGCCCGGGCGATGAGCCAGCCCGACGCGGCGATGAGGGCGACGGCGCTGCCGAGCCCGAGGCTGCCGGCGGTCACGGCCCAGGCCAGCCGACCCCGCCGCAGGTCCAGGAGGCGTAGGCAGCGGACCAGCGCGCGGTGCTGCTCGCGCAGGCCCGGGGCGGCGACGGCCGTCACGCGGTCACCGCCGACGGTTCCGCCTGGTCGAGCGGGACGACGTCGAGGACGTCGTCGGCCAGGTCGAGGACGGCCCGGCGGTGGGCGACCACGAGGACGGTCCGACCCGCCCGGGCGAGCGTCCGGACGGCGTCGGCGACGCGCGCCTCGGAGGCGGCGTCGAGGTGGGCGGTCGGCTCGTCGAGGAGGACGAGCTGCTGGGACCCGAGGAGGGCCCGCGTGAGGGCGAGGCGCTGCCGCTGGCCGACCGACAGGCCGACCCCGCCGTGGCCGAGCGGTGTCGCCCAGCCCTGGGGGAGCGACGCGACCACCTCGTCGAACCCGGTGAGCGTGGCGGCGCGGCGCACCTGCTCGTCGACGGCCCCGGCGGGCGCATCCGCTCCGAGCACGTTCGCCAGCACGCTGGCGGGGAGCAGCGCCGGCCGCTGCGGCACCCAGGCGACCTGGTCCCACCAGGTGCGCGGGTCGATCTCGGCGAGGTCCACCCCCGCGCCGGAGGCCGGGCGGACGACGACTCGCCCGCGATCCGGCCGCACGAGGCCGAGCAGGACCGCGGCTGCGGTCGACTTCCCGGCGCCGCTCGGCCCGGCCAGCGCGACGACCCGGCCGGGACGCACGGTCCCGCTCAGGTCCGCAGGAGCCCACCGGTCACGGCCGGGCGCGCGGACGCCGACGCCCTCGAACGAGACGGTGCTCGTCCGCAGGTCGGGGGCGGGCACCCGCCCACGCGGCTGCTCGTCCTCCTCGAGGACGCCGAACGCCTCCTGGGCCGCGGCGACACCGTCGGCGGAGGCGTGGAAGTGTGCCCCCACCTGCCGCAGCGGTAGGTACGCCTCGGGCGCCAGCACGAGCACCACCAGGCCGGTCGTGAGGTCCAGCTCGCCGAAGACCAGCCGCAGCCCGATCCCGACGGCGACCAGCGCCACCGAGAGCGTCGCCAAGAGCTCCAGGATCGCCCCTGAGAGGAAGGCGACGCGGAGTGTCTGCATGGTGGTGCGCCGGTACGCCTCGCCGAGCTCGCGGACCCGCCGTCCGGGGCCACGTTCGCGCCCGAGCGCCTTGAGGGTGGCCAGCCCGGCGAGGAGGTCGAGCAGCTGCGTGCCGAGGCGCTGCATGACCACCAGTCGCTCGTCGGCGTACCGCTGCGTGAGGCGGCCCACGAGGATCATGAACACGGGGATGAGCGGCAGTGTGAACAGGATGGTCCCGGCCGCGAGCAGGTCGAGCCCGGCGATGACGAGCAGCACGACCGGCGTGACCGTCACCGCGAGCAGGAGCTGGGGCAGGTAGCGGACGAAGTACGGCTCGAGCGAGTCGAGCCCTCGGGTGACGAGCGTCGTCGTCGACGCGGCGTTCCCCTCGGCGAGCCACCGCGGCCCGAGCCCGACCGCCTTCTCCAGGACGCCGATCCGCAGCTCGGCCACCACGCGGGTGGCCGCGCGGTGCGCGTAGCGCTCCTGAACACCGACGAGCAGGGCCCGGAGCCCGAACGCGACGGCCAGCCCGCCGACGAGCGGGAGGACGTCGGCGAGCGTCGCCCTGCCCTCCACGACGGGCGCGGTCGCGTTCCCGAGGAGCCACGCCTGCGCAATGACGACGACGGCCGTGGCCAGGCCCAGACCCGCCGTGAGCAGCACGTATCCCCGAGCCGAGCGGGCATGGCGCAGCAGCCGGGGGTCGAGTGGTCTCACGCCCCCGAGGATGCCATGCCGCGCCGACAGGCCGCGTCAGCCGGCCGCGAACGCCCGAGGGCCCCGCTCCGGACGGGAGCGGGGCCCTCGGGCTCGAGCGTCAGTGCGAGGAGGCGAGGTCCTCGGGCTCCACCCGGGGCAGGCCGGCGTGGGGCGGGATGTTCGACGTCGTCAGGCGCTTGCGGAACACCCAGTAGGTCCAGCCCTGGTAGCCGAGCACGAGCGGCGTGAGGATGACCGCGACCCACGTCATGATCGTCAGCGTGTAGTCCGTCGACGACGCGTTGGTGATGGTCAGCGAGTACGCCGGGTCGATCGTCGAGGGCATGACGTCGGGGAACATCGAGCCGAAGATGAGCACCACGGTGCCCACGATCGCCAGCGCGGACAGGATGAAGGCCCAGCCCTCACGGCGCAGGCGGGTGGTCGCGATCACGCCGATGAGCGAGAGGGCGGCGACGCCGAGCGGCACGATCGTCCACGTCTCGTCGGAGAAGGAGAGCTGCAGCCAGACGACCCAGACGGCGGCGACCGCCGTCGTCGGCAGGGCCAGCCGCTCGGCGAGGACGCCGGCGCGCTGCCGGACCTCGCCGTCGGTCTTGAGCGCGATGAAGATCGCGCCGTGCATCAGGAAGACGAGAGCGGTGACCGCGCCGCCGAGGATGGTGAACGGCGTGAGCAGGTCGAAGAAGTCGCCGGCGTACTGGCCGTCGGCGTCGATCGGCACCCCGGCGACGAGGTTGGCGAACGCGACGCCGAACAGCACGGCCGGGACCCAGGAGCCGACCGTGATGCACCAGTCCCATCGGTCACGCCAGCGGTCGTCGTTGATCTTCCCGCGCCACTCGAACGCCACGCCGCGCAGGATCAGCGCCAGCAGGATGAGCAGGAGCGGCAGGTAGAAGCCGGAGAACATCGTGGCGTACCACTCGGGGAACGCCGCGAACGTCGCGCCGCCGGCCACGAGCAGCCACACCTCGTTGCCGTCCCAGACCGGCCCGATCGTGTTGATCAGCAGCCGGCGCTCGGTGTCCGACCGGGAGAACGGCCGCAGCAGCATGCCGACACCGAAGTCGAACCCTTCGAGCACGAGGTAACCCGTCCACAGGACGGCGATGAGGATGAACCACAGGACGGGTAGATCCATGACGGCGGTCGCTCCTTGCTGGCGGGGCCTGGCCGGGGGTCCGGGGTCAGTAGGCGAACGTGAGGTGCTTGTCCTCGGAGTGCGGCGTGGTCGCCTCGGCCGCGGTCACCTCGGGTGCGCCGACGCGTGCGTAGCGCCGGATGAGGAGGAACCACACGATGCCGAGCGCGGTGTAGACGGCGGTGAAGGACACCAGCGAGAGGATGACCGACCACGGGCCGACCACGGTGGAGACGCCGTCGGCGGTGAGCATGCGGACCATGTCGACGCCGGTGGGGTTGGGCACCACGACCCAGGGCTGCCGGCCCATCTCGGTGAAGATCCAGCCGAAGGACGACGCCAGGAAGGGGGTCGGGATCGCGGCGAGCGCGACCCACGCGAACCAGCGCTTGTCCGTCACGCGCCCCTTGCGCAGCAGCCAGAGCGCGGCCAGCGCGAGCGCGGCGGAGCCGACGCCGAGGCCGATCATCAGGCGGAAGCTCCAGTAGGTGATCATGAGGTTCGGGAAGTAGACCGGGCCCTCGCCGAAGCGCTCGGTGTAGTCCGTCTGGACGTCGTTCACGCCGGGCAGGAAGGCGGTGAAGTCACCCGTGGCCAGGTAGGACGTGAGGCCGGGGACCTCCAGGACGTGGGTGACGCCCTCGCAGGAGTTCGACAGGTCGCCGATCGTGAGGATCGAGAACGCCGCGCCCTCCTCGCCGTCGCACAGTGCTTCGGCGGCGGCCATCTTGGCGGGCTGCTGCTCGAACATGAGCTTCGCCTGCATGTCGCCCGAGAGCGCCACGCCGACGCCGGAGACCAGGATCGTGATGAGGCCGAGGCCGACGGCGGGTCGCCAGAGCGTGCGCGCCGCGTCGACGTCGCCCGCCCGGACCGCGCGCACCAGCCACCAGGCGCCGATGCCGGCGACGAAGGTGCCGGCGGTGAGGAAGGCCGCCGCGATGGTGTGGGGGAAGGCTGCGAGGAGCGTGTTGTTGGTGAGGATCGCAGCGAAGTTGTTCATCTCCGCGCGGCCGGTCTCGGGGTTGAAGATCGCCCCGACCGGGTGCTGCATCCAGGAGTTCGCGGCGAGGATGAAGTACGCCGACATGTTCACGCCGATCGCGACCATCCAGATGGTCAGGAGGTGAATCTTCTTCGGCAGCCGGTCCCAGCCGAAGATCCACAGGCCGAGGAACGTCGACTCGATGAAGAACGCGGCCAGGCCCTCGACCGCGAGCGGCGCGCCGAAGATGTCGCCCACGAAGCGCGAGTACTCCGACCAGTTCATGCCGAACTGGAACTCCTGCACGATGCCGGTGACCACGCCGATGGCGAAGTTGATCAGCATCAGCTTGCCGAAGAACTTGGTGAGGCGCAGCCACGCGTCGTTCCCCGTGACATACCAGACGGTCTGCATGATCGCGACGAGCGGCGCGAGGCCGATCGTCAGCGGCACGAAGATGAAGTGGTAGACCGTCACGATGCCGAACTGCCAACGCGCGATGTCGAGTGCGTCCACGAGGACCTCCGGAGGCAGGTGTCGGTGCTGCGAACGTAGGGAATGACGAACGTCGGCGACCTGGGACCTTGGTCCCGGGTGCTGACGGGACGTCATCTTCCGCGTGCTGATCGTAGCCGGGCCCGGACGGGACTCCTGTGCGATACTCGCACTGGTCGCGCGGCGTTCCACACACGCCGGGCGCCCCGACGCCCTCTCGTACCGCCCGGTCCTCCGGCCCGACCCAGCGCCGCCTCACCACACCTGTGAGATGACCCGGCGCGGGAGCCGGTCGGACCGAGCAGCCGCTGGTCGGCACCGTCCGCCGACGGTGGCGCGACGTGGGGACGTCGGCGCTGAGCCACCGCGCGCGTCGCGGGCCCGGCGCATCCGACAGCTTCCGGCGTCGCCCTGTGGCAGGCGCCGACGAACCGCCCTTGGGGCCGAGGTGTGGCCGGCGCCGGGGCGCCTTTGGGGGCACACCCTGTGGACGACCACACCCGTACCGACGACGTCGCGCAGCACGACGAGGCGCAGCACGACGAGGCGCAGCACCACGAGAGTCCCGACGACGTCGTGACCGTCGACGAGCCCGCCGACGACTCCTCGCAGGAGAGCGAGTCGCAGCCGGAGCCCGAGGATGCGGAGCCGGAGGCGGCGGAGCCCGAAGCCGCGGAGCCCGAGCCCGCCGACCCTGAGCCCGGTCCCGACCCTGAGCCCGGTCCCGACCCTGAGCCCGGTCCCGACCAGCCGGCCGCCGACCAGCCCGCCGCCGACCAGCCCGCCGCCGACGTCGCCCCGGCCGCCGACGAGGAGAGCGCCGCCGAGCCGCCCGCGCCCCGGCGCAGCCGCTCCCGCCGGGCGACCCGTCCGACGTCGACCCCCGCGCCGGCGACGGCCGCGCCCCTGGACGTCCTGGCCGAGCTCGGCGCCCCGCGCACCGACCCGGTGACGTCGGCGACCGGCGACCGTCGCGTGGCCGACGTCCTCGACCGCATCGTGTTCGAGGCGCCGTCGGCGGGAGCCGGCCTCACCGTGGAGGACGAGCCGGACGCCGACGAGTCCGTCCCGACCCCGACCGACGCCGAGCCGGACCCCGAGGCCGACCTCGGCGTCCGCCTCCCGGTCACGACGTTGCTGTTCCAGGCGCCCGAGCCGAGCCGCCAGCGCCGACGCCGCGCCCAGGCGCCCGCCGGGCCGCCGACCTTCGCCTCGCCGTTCGAGGCGTCCGCGGGCGCCGAGGGCGCCGCCGTCGAGTCCGCGAGCGAGTCGGCCGTGGAGCCCGACGACGAGACGGACCGTGAGCCCGCCGACACCGAGGCGCTCGAGACGGAGGCGCCCGAGACCGAGGCGCCCGAGACGGAGTCCTCCGAGTCCGAGGCGTCGGAGGACGCCTCCGGCGCCCCGCGCCGTCGTCGGCGTCGCGGCGGCCGCGGGCGCCGCCGCCCGACCCAGGGCGAGCAGGGCGAGGCGTCCGAGGGCGCCGAGGACGAGGGTGACGGCGAGGAGGAGCCCGAGGAGCCGAACGTCGACGAGGCGACCGACGAGGCCGCGGACGAGGCCGACGAGTCCGGCGAGGAGACCTCGGCGTCGGGAAGCCGGCGGCGGCGCCGCCGCCGCAGCCGGGGTGCCGCGCGTCCCGCCGACGCCGAGGACACGGGCGGCGTCCGCGCCTCCCGCTCCGACGAGGTCACCGCGCTCAAGGGCTCGACGCGGCTCGAGGCGAAGCGCCAGCGCCGTCGCGAGGGCCGCGACGCCGGGCGCCGCCGCACCGTCGTCACCGAGGCCGAGTTCCTCGCGCGGCGGGAGTCGGTCGAGCGCGCCATGGTGGTCCGCGAGCGCGACGGTCGCACGCAGATCGCCGTCGTCGAGGACGGCGTCCTCGTCGAGCACTTCGTGGCGCGTCGCACCCAGACGACGATGGTCGGCAACGTCTACCTCGGCCGCGTCCAGAACGTCCTGCCGAGCATGGAGGCCGCGTTCGTCGACCTCGGGAAGGGCCGCAACGCCGTCCTGTACGCCGGTGAGGTCAACTGGGACGCGACCGGCATGGAGGGCCAGCCGCGGCGCATCGAGCAGGCGCTCTCCGCGGGCGACTCCGTCATGGTGCAGGTGACGAAGGACCCGATCGGGCACAAGGGCGCCCGGCTCACGTCGCAGATCACCCTCGCCGGCAGGTACCTCGTGCTGGTCCCCGGGGGCGGCATGACGGGGATCTCGCGCAAGCTGCCCGACACCGAGCGCGCCCGCCTCAAGCGGGTCCTGCGCGAGATCGTCACCGACGGCGCGGGCGTCATCGTGCGCACCGCCGCCGAGGGTGCCTCGGAGGAGGAGCTTCGGCTCGACGTCGCGCGCCTCCAGGCGCAGTGGGCGGAGATCCAGAAGAGGTCGACGACGGCGTCCGCGCCGGCGATGCTGTCCAGCGAGCCCGACCTGGCGATCCGGGTGGTCCGCGACGTGTTCAACGAGGACTTCGGCTCGGTCACGATCTCCGGCGACGACGCGTGGGCCACGATCTCCGGGTACATCTCCTCGGTGGCGCCCGACCTGACGCCCCGCCTGCACCGCTGGACGGAGCAGCGCGACGTCTTCGCCGCGCACCGCATCGACGAGCAGCTCGCGAAGGCGCTCGACCGGAAGGTGTGGCTGCCCTCGGGCGGCTCGCTCGTCATCGACCGCACCGAGGCGATGACCGTCATCGACGTCAACACGGGCAAGTTCACCGGCACGGGCGGCACGCTCGAGGAGACGGTGACCCGGAACAACCTGGAGGCCGCCGAGGAGATCGTGCGGCAGCTCCGCCTGCGCGACATCGGCGGGATCATCGTCGTCGACTTCATCGACATGGTCCTCGAGTCGAACCGGGACCTCGTCCTGCGCCGCCTGGTGGAGTGCCTCGGGCGCGACCGGACGCGGCACCAGGTCGCCGAGGTGACGTCGCTCGGGCTGATCCAGATGACCCGCAAGCGCGTCGGGCAGGGCCTGCTCGAGGCGTTCTCGGAGACCTGCGACTGCTGCTCGGGGCGTGGCTACGTGATCCACTCCGAGCCGGTCGAGAAGGCGGGCAGCGCACCCGCGGAGGTCGCTCCCGAGGAGCCTGCCAAGCAGGGGTCGAACGCGTCGCGCCGCCGCGGCCGGCGCGGGGGCGAGAGCGGCCGGACGGCCGCGGCCCCCCGCCCCGCGGCCCCGGCCGCCACGCCCGACGCCGACGCGGTGGCCGCGCGGGAGGCCATGAAGGCGGCGCTGGCGAGCATCGCGGCGGCGTCCGTGCACGCCCACGAGTCTCCGGAGGAGGCAGGCGGGGCTGACGTGCCGCCGGTGTCGATCGTCGACGGCGCGCCGATCGTGGCCGAGGTCGGCGACGTCCAGCCGGTCGCCGAGCCGAGCTCGGAGGTCGCGGAGGCGCCCGCCGACATCGACGCCGCCCCCGAGCCGAGCGCGTCGACGGAGGTCGCGTCGACGGAGGGTGAGTCGGCGGAGGTCGCGTCGGCGGAGGGTGAGTCGGCGGAGGTCGCGTCGGCGGAGGGTGAGTCGGCGGAGGTCGCGTCGGCGGACGGTGAGTCGACGGAGGGGGAGTCGACGGAGGGGGAGGCGCCCGAGCGCCACGAGTCCCACGGCGTCACGCCCGAGGCGCCGGCGCCCGACGGCGAGGCTCCCCACGGCGTCACGCCCGACGGCGACGCGCCTGAGGCGCCGGCGACCGACGGCGGGGCACCCCTCGACGACGCGCACATCCCGGGCGGCGAGCAGGGCTAGCTCTCCGGCCGCGCCCGCGGTGCCGGGCGGTCGAGAGCGAGCGGGCGGCTGGCCGGGCGAGTGCTCGGGTCAGCCGCCCGGCGCGGTCGCGGCGGCCAGCTCGCGGCGTGCCTGTGCCGCGGCGCGGCTGACGGCGTGCGCCGACGTGGCCGCCTCGGCGGCCTCCACGAGCTCGGCGCCGACCACGTAGTCGACGAGCATCTCCGCCATCCGCACCTGGGTGCGGGCGGCGATCGGCTCGGACGGCAGCCACGGCCGCCGCAGGTAGCCCGGGAGCGCCCGCAGGAGCGCCGCCGGGCCGAGTGCCCTCTCCGCCGCGCCGGTGGCGCCGAACTGACGCTCCGCGGCGACGAGGGCCCGTTCCTCGGGCGCCAGCGCGGCGTCGGCGTCCGAGGCGAGGTAGCAGGCTAGGCGGACCCGAGAGGCGGCCACCCGGCGCCCGGTCGCGGGGTGGCGGGCGATCGACACCTCCCGCAGGAACCCCTCGAGGACCTGCTCGATCGAGCTGACGCGGGTGGCTTCGGTCATGCGATCACCCTCGCACGCGGGTGTGACAACGACGGTGGCGGGCACGAGCGTGTCCGGTAAACGTCGTGTTGCCCGGAGCCCCGCCGGACGCCGCCGGACGCGCCGTCGAGCGCGTCGTCCACGAGGGTGCCCGGCGGTTTGCCCAGCGCGAGGCCGATGCGTAGTCTGGTGCGTCGGTTCGCCCATGGGGCGTGCCGTCGTGTGCGCCGCTCGCGCAGCCCCTGCCCACCGGCAGGTGCCGCCGCGCCGGGGCAGGCGCACCGCAGCCGATCGACCACTCCGGGATGTCACCGGATCGACAGAGATGAGCAGCAACGTGGTGTACGCGATCGTCAAGGCCGGCGGCCGTCAGGAGAAGGTGTCCGTCGGCAGCGTCGTGGTCGTGGACCAGGTCAAGGGCGAGGTGGGTGACTCGGTCAGCCTCACGCCGATCCTGCTCGTCGACGGTGAGAAGGTCACCTCCGACGCGGCGGCCCTCGCCAAGGTCTCCGTGACCGCCGAGATCGTCCGGCCGGAGAAGGGCCCGAAGATCTCGATCATCAAGTTCAAGAACAAGACCGGCTACCGGAAGCGCCAGGGGCACCGTCAGAGGCTGACCCGCCTCAAGGTCACCGGCATCAAGTGATCGTCGCCGGGCCGCGACCGGCCCGGCACCCCGACTCAGCAGCAACGAAAGCAGGTTCGCGGTGGCACACAAGAAGGGCGCCAGCTCCTCGCGGAACGGGCGCGACTCCAACGCCCAGCGGCTCGGCGTGAAGCGGTTCGGCGGCCAGGTGGTCAAGGCCGGCGAGATCATCGTCCGTCAGCGCGGGACGCACTTCCACCCCGGTCAGAACGTCGGCCGCGGCGGTGACGACACGCTGTTCGCCCTCGAGGCGGGCGCCGTGCAGTTCGGCACCCGGCGCGGGCGCCGCGTCGTCGACGTCGTCGTCGAGGCCTGACGGCATCGGATCTCCCACGAGGCGGGGGCGGCCGGGGTACGGCCGCCCCCGCCTCGCTGTTGCACCCGCACACCCACCCCGCCGAGGTCGCACCTCAGGCTCGAGGTCGCACCTCGTGAGGTGCGATCTGGAGCCTGAGGTGCGACCTCGGCGGGAGACGGACGGAGAGGAGCGAGGACGACCATGACGAGCTTCGTGGACCGCGTCGTGCTCCACGCCGCCGGCGGCAACGGCGGGCACGGCTGCGCGTCGATCCGGCGCGAGAAGTTCAAGCCGCTGGGCGGGCCGGACGGCGCCAACGGCGGCAACGGCGGGGACGTCGTCCTCGTCGTCGACGGGCAGGAGACCACCCTCCTCGACCTGCACCACCACCCGCACCGGCGCGCGACCTCGGGCAGCCCCGGCATGGGCGACATGCGCGCCGGCCGCTCGGGCGAGGACCTCGTGGTCCCGGTCCCGGACGGGACGGTCGTCAAGACCCTCGACGGGGAGGTGCTCGCCGACCTCGTCGGCGACGGCGCCCGCTTCGTGGTCGCCGAGGGCGGGCGCGGCGGGCTGGGGAACGCCGCCCTCGCCTCGCCGCGGCGCAAGGCCCCCGGGTTCGCCCTGCTGGGGGAGCCGGGGCAGGCGCTCGACGTCGTCCTCGAGCTCAAGACCGTCGCCGACGTCGCCCTGGTCGGCTTCCCGAGCGCGGGCAAGTCGAGCCTCGTCGCCGCCGTCTCCGCGGCGCGACCCAAGATCGCGGACTACCCCTTCACCACCCTCGTGCCGCACCTCGGCGTCGTCCAGGCGGGCCAGGCGCGGTACACGGTTGCCGACGTGCCCGGGCTGATCCCGGGCGCCAGCCGCGGCAAGGGCCTGGGGCTGGAGTTCCTCCGGCACATCGAGCGCTGCGCGGTCGTCGTGCACGTGCTCGACTGCGCGACCCTCGAGCCCGGCCGCGACCCCGTCTCCGACCTCGACGTCATCGAGGCGGAGCTCGCCGCGTACGCCGGCGACCTCGGCATCGAGGGCGGGCGGGTGCCGCTCATGGAGCGGCCGCGCGTGGTGGTCCTCAACAAGGTGGACGTGCCCGACGCGCGGGACCTGGCCGAGATGGTCCGGCCCGAGCTCGAGGCCCGCGGCCTGCCCGTGCACACCGTCTCGACGGCGTCCCACGAGGGCCTGCGCCCCCTCACCTTCGCGCTCGCGGACCTCGTGGCCCGGGCGCGCGCGGCCGCGCCGCCGCCCGAGCCGGCGCGCATCGTCCTGCGCCCGCGCGCGGTCGACGACGCAGGCTTCACGGTCCGGCGCGTGGACGACGGCGCCCGGGCCTACTACGAGGTGCGTGGCCGCAAGCCGGAGCGCTGGGTCCGGCAGACCGACTTCGCGAACGACGAGGCCGTCGGCTACCTCGCGGACCGGCTCGCGCGGCTCGGCGTCGAGGAGGAGCTCTTCCGGGTCGGCGCGACCCCGGGCGACGAGGTGGTCATCGGCACCGGGCCGGACGCCGTCGTCTTCGACTGGGAGCCCACGCTCCTGACCGGGCCCGAGCTGCTCGGCGCCCGCGGCACGGACCTGCGGCTCGAGGACCGGCACCGCCCCAGCCGGGCGGAGCGTCGCGCCGAGCACCACGACCGGATGGACGCGAAGTCCGAGGCGCGGGCCGAGCTGTGGACCGAGCGCGACGCCGGCGTCTGGACCGACCCCGCCGACTGACCCCACCCGCGCCCCACCCCCACCCCCACCCCCACCCGCGGATCGCGAACATCCGGGCGGATCGCGAACATCGGATGTTCGCGATCCGCCCGGATGTTCGCGATCCGCGGCGTCCGGGGGTGCGGGGCGGGGGGCGCGGCTGGCGCAAGCGCTGACACGAGAAACGTTCATCAGGTGAACGTCTGTGGTGCAATGGGCGCATGGTGACGTCATCCGGTGACCTCGACGAGTCCCGCCCGGGCTCCCAGACGTCGCTGCGCACCGCCAACGAGCGTCGGGTGATCGAGGCCCTGCGCGACGGCGGGGAGCTCACCCAGGCGGAGCTGTCCCGACGCACGGGCCTGTCCCCGGCCACCGTCTCGAACATCGTCCACGCCCTGCGCGAGACCGGGCTCGTCGAGCACGCCGCCGACGAGCACCAGGGCCGCCGCGGGCGCGGCGTGCGGCTCGTCGGCTCGGCGGGGTACGTGGTGGGCATCGACTTCGGCCACCGGCACCTCTCGGTCGCGCTCGCCGACCTCACCCACGAGGTGGTGGGGGAGAGGAGCGGCCCGCTCGCCGCGGGGCACCGCTTCGACGACGGGCTGCGGGTCGCCGGCGAGGTGCTCGACGGCCTGCTCGCCGGCGTCGGCGCGGACCGCAGCGCCGTCGTCGGGGCCGGCATGACCTTGCCCGCGCCGCTGGACAGCCGGACGAACGAGGTCGGCGCCCCCTCCGTCCTGCCGGGCTGGGTGGGGGTCAACGCGCCGCTCGTCGCGGCGCAGACCCTGGGGTTCGCCGTGCACGTCGACAACGACGCCAACCTCGGCGCGCTCGCCGAGCACCTCTGGGGGGCGGGCTCCGGAGCCCGGAACCTCGTCTACATCAAGATCGGCGAGGGCATCGGCGCGGGCCTGGTCCTCGACGGCCACCTCTTCCGGGGCGGCAGCGGCGCGGCCGGTGAGATCGGGCACACGACGATCGACGAGGGCGGCGCCGTCTGCCGGTGCGGCAACCGGGGCTGCCTCGAGACGATCGTCTCGACGACGCAGGTCCTCGCCCTGCTCGCGCCGACCCACGGCCCCGGGCTCACCGTCGCGGGCGTCGTCGCCGCGGCGACGGGCGGCGACGTCGGCTGCCGCCGGATCCTCGCCGACACGGGCCGGGCGATCGGCATCGCCGTCGCCAACCTGTGCAACATCATCAACCCCGAGCTCATCCTCATCGGCGGGGAGCTCGCGCAGGCCGGTGACCTGCTGCTCGACCCGATGCGCGACGTCGTCGCCCGCTACGGCGTCCCGGGCGCGGTCCGCGACGTGGTCATCACGACGGCGCGGCTCGGGGCCCGCGCCGAGCTGCTCGGCGCCGTCGCCCTCGGGCTTCAGCACGCCCAGCTCGGGGGCCTGGTGCTCTCGTAGCGCCGCCGCAGGCCCCCGCCGGCGCCAGCCGGCCCTCGCACTACCGTCACCACGAGCGGCGGATAAACCCGGCGACCTCTGTGAGAAGCCGCACACGTTCACGCGTTGACCGTTTTAGTCATCCCTTGGTTTTCTTGAGTTCGCGCGGTGAACACAACGGGCTCGGTGTCGAGCTTCGGTCCCCGCGCATCGCTCCGCCCCCGCGACCGAGAGGTGTCCCGCCCATGAGCGAGCACATGTCCATCACCGACCAGGAGTCGGTCTTCGACCAGGCGCAGCAGCCGAGCTCCGGCTCCACCAAGACCGTCGTGAGCGTGGCGTCGGTCGCCGCGCTCGGCGGGTTCCTGTTCGGCTACGACTCGGCCGTCATCAACGGCGCCGTGTCCGCCGTGAGCGACCAGTTCGGCGCCGACGGCGCGATGCTGGGCTTCGCCGTCGCGTCGGCCCTGCTCGGTGCCGCCGCTGGCGCCCTGACGGCGGGCCGCATCGCCGACGCCATCGGGCGGCTGTCCGTCATGAAGATCGCGGCCCTGCTGTTCCTGGTCTCCGCGTTCGGCACCGGCCTCGCCCAGGACTTCTGGACGTTCGTCGTCTTCCGCATCGTCGGCGGCATCGGCGTGGGTGTCGCCTCGGTCATCGCCCCGGCCTACATCGCGGAGATCGCGCCGGCCCGGATCCGCGGCCGGC
The DNA here is from genome assembly GCA_039812565.1 of Beutenbergiaceae bacterium. Classification (GTDB taxonomy): domain Bacteria; phylum Actinomycetota; class Actinomycetes; order Actinomycetales; family JAHECE01; genus JAHECE01. The sequence goes on along the minus strand of JBDIAU010000007.1, from coordinate 2,311 downwards.
TCGGCTCGCTCCAGCAGCTCGCGATCGTCACGGGCATCTTCCTCTCGCTGCTCGTGGACTTCCTCCTCGCCACCGCGGCGGGCGGCTCCCAGGAGGTGCTCTGGCTCGGCCTCGAGGCCTGGCGGTGGATGTTCCTCGCCATGGCCGTGCCCGCCGTCGTCTACGGCCTCCTCGCCCTGCGCATCCCCGAGTCGCCGCGGTACCTCGTCGCCCGCGGCCGCACCGACGACGCCCGACGGGTCCTCGCCCAGCTCCTCGGCACGGACGGCCTCGACGCCACCATCGCGCGGATCCAGGACAGCCTGCGGCGCGAGACCAAGCCCTCGTGGCGGGACCTGAAGATGCCGGGCGGCGGCCTCTACCCGGTCGTGTGGATCGGCCTCGGGCTCTCGATCTTCCAGCAGTTCGTCGGCATCAACGTGATCTTCTACTACTCGAACATCCTGTGGGAGGCCGTCGGCTTCTCCGAGAGCAGCTCGTTCGTCATCACGGTCATCACCGCCGTGATCAACATCGCGACGACGCTCATCGCGATCGCCACCGTCGACAAGGTCGGCCGCAAGCCGCTCCTGCTCATCGGCTCCGTCGGCATGGCCGTCACCCTGGCCACCATGGCCGTCGTCTTCGGCACCGCCCCCGTCGGCCCCGAGGGCACGCCGGTGCTGACCGGCGCCGCCGGCCCGATCGCGCTCGTCGCCGCGAACCTCTTCGTGGTCGCGTTCGGGATGTCCTGGGGCCCCGTGGTCTGGGTCCTGCTCGGCGAGCTGTTCCCGAACAAGTTCCGCGCCGCGGCGCTCGGCCTCGCGGCCGGCGCCCAGTGGGTCGCCAACTGGGCCATCACGGTCTCGTTCCCGGCTCTGAAAGACGTCTCGCTCGGGCTGGCGTACGGCTTCTACGCGACGTGCGCCGTCCTGTCCTTCGTCTTCGTGGCCCGCTGGGTCCGTGAGACCAAGGGCAAGGAGCTCGAGGAGATGGCGACCGCCTGACGCGGCCCCGCTCCGACACGCCCTCACCGACGGCCGGCCGCGCACCCCGCGGCCGGCCGTCGGCGTCCCGGGTCCCGTCCGCCGTCGATGGGAGAATGCCGGACGTGAACCCCGCCCTCGCGGCCCGCGCCGACCTGGCCCACGCGCACCGCGTGGTCGTCAAGATCGGCTCCTCGTCCCTCACGGGCGCCGACGGCCGCCTCGACGTCGCCGCGCTGACCGCGCTGGTCGACGTCCTCGCCGCCCGCCGTGCGGCCGGCGGCCAGGTGGTCCTCGTGTCCTCCGGCGCGATCGCGGCGGGGATCGCGCCGCTCGGGCTCACCGGCCGCCCGAAGGACCTCGCCACGGCGCAGGCCGCCGCCAGCGTCGGCCAGGGCCTGCTCGTCGCCCGCTACACGGAGGCGTTCGCTCGGCACGGCCTGCGCGTCGGCCAGGTGCTCCTGACGGTCGACGACGTCATCCGCCGCGTCCACTACCGCAACGCGCAGCGCACCCTCACCCGCCTCCTCGACCTCGGGGTCGTGCCGGTCATCAACGAGAACGACACGGTCGCGACGCACGAGATCCGCTTCGGCGACAACGACCGTCTCGCCGGGCTCGTCTCGCACCTCACGCGCGCGGACGCGCTCGTCCTGCTCTCGGACGTCGACGCGCTCTACGACGCCCCGCCGTCGCGGCCCGGAGCCCGCCGGATCGACCTCGTCACCGGCCCGGGCGACCTCGACGGCGTCGTGGTCGCCGGGCGGGGGAGCAGCGTCGGCACCGGCGGCATGGTGACCAAGCTCGACGCCGCGGCGATCGCCACCGGCTCCGGCATCCCCGTCATGCTGACGAGTGCCGCCAACGTCGGCGCCGCGCTCGCCGGCGAGGGCGTGGGCACGTGGTTCGTCGCCACGGGCCGGCGCAAGAACGCCCGCCGCCTCTGGCTCGCCCACGCCGCGCGCACGAGCGGCCGCGTGCTCCTGGACGACGGCGCCGTCCGCGCCATCACGGACGGCAAGAAGTCGCTGCTCGCCGCGGGCATCACCGGCGTGGAGGGGGACTTCGACACGGGTGACCCGGTCGAGCTCGTCGCGCCCGACGGCGCCGTGGTCGCCCGCGGGATCGTCGCCTACTCCTCCGAGGAGCTGCCCGGCGTGCTCGGCAAGTCGTCCGCGACGCTGCGGGACGAGCTGGGCCACGACCGCGAGGTGGTCCACCGCGACCACCTCGTCGTGGTCCGCCCGCGGCGGCCGGCGACCGAGAGCCGGCGCGCCCGCGTCTGAGACGCGCAGCACCCGGCGGCCCGCGTCAGGGCAGGCGGCCCGGCCGCACCCCGCGGTCGC
>JBDIAU010000006.1:0-23983 GCA_039812565.1 Beutenbergiaceae bacterium | reverse complement strand
CGGCCGCCAGCACCCCCGCGCCCGGGTACCGCGCCGAGCCCGCCAGGAGGCCGAGGACGCCGCGGGTGTACTTGTGGTCGGCGTCGCCCGGCACGGGCCACAGGGCCGCGACGTCCGCCGGCTCGAGCCGCAGCACAGGTGCGTCGGCGGCGGCGAGCCCGGGCCCGAGCCCGATGTCGACGAGGACGACCCGGCCGGCCGCGGCGGCGGCCGGCGGCAGGACCAGCCCCGGCTTGACCGCGCCCATCGTCACCGTGAGGTCCGCCGGCAGGACGGCGCCGGGCAGGGCGCCGTCGTCCACGCCGATCCCGCTCGGGGTGTCGACGGCGACGACGAACGGCCGCGCCCCGCCGTCGCGTCGCAGCGTGACGAGGGCGTCGACCGCGCCGGCGAGCGGCTCTCGCAGCGCGCCGCGCGCCCCGATGCCGGCGATCCCGTCGAGCCAGGTGCCGGCCCGGCGGGCGGCGGCCAGCAGCGCCTCGGGGTCCGCCCGCGGGTCGCGGACCGGCAGGACCTCCACCCCGGCGGCACGGGCCGCGGCGAGCCCGTCGGCGTGCGGCGTCGCGGTGAGGAGCGCGGCCGTGACGGACATCCCCCGGCGGGCGAGGAACGCCGACGCGTGGAGCGCGTCGCCGCCGTTGTTGCCGCCGCCGCCGCCGGCCAGCGCGCGGGCGCCGGGGACCCGCTCCCCGCGGGCCCGGAGCTCGCGCAGCACGTGCGTGGCGACGGCGAACGCCGCCTGGGCCATGAGCGCCCCGGGCGGGCCGGCGGCGAGGAGCGGCTCCTCCGCGGCCCGGACGTCGGCGGCGCGGTACGCGCGGATCATGCCCCCATCCTGCCGCCCGCGCCTCCCCCCGCGCGTGGGCTCAGGCCTCCGCGACGACCACCGCGGAGGCGATCCCGGCGTCGTGGGAGATGGACAGGTGGAAGCGGGCGACGCCGAGCTCCGCGGCCCGCGCCGCGACGCTGCCGCTGATCACGAGCTCGGGCGGCCGGCCGAGGTGGCGGTGCACGGTGGCGTCCTGCCAGCTCAGCCCGACCGGGGCGCCGAGCGCCTTGGCGAGCGCCTCCTTCGCGGCGAACCGTGCGGCCAGCGACGCCGGGGGCAGGTCGCGCTCGGCGGGCGTGAAGAGCCGCTCGAGGAGCCTCGGGGAACGTTCGAGCTCCCCGACGAACCGGGCGATGTCGACGACGTCGATCCCGACCCCCACCACGGCCACGGCGCGGCCCTCCCCCTGCGCCGTCCGGCGCCGTCGACGACTACTCGACCGTGACGGACTTCGCCAGGTTGCGCGGCTGGTCGACGTCCAGGCCCTTCGCGCTGGCCAGCTCGCAGGCGAAGATCTGCAGGGGCACCACGGTGACCAGCGGCATCATGAGCGTCGGCGTCTGCGGGACGCGCAGGACGACGTCGGCGAACGGCGTCACCGCCTCGTCCCCCTCCTCCGCGATCACGAGGGTGCGGGCGCCGCGGGCGCGGACCTCCTGGATGTTGGAGACGATCTTGGCGTGCAGCAGGGGACGCCGGGGCGTCGGCACGATCACGAAGACCGGCTGCCCCTCCTCCACGAGCGCGATCGGCCCGTGCTTGAGCTCGCCGGCCGCGAATCCCTCGGCGTGGATGTAGGCGAGCTCCTTGAGCTTGAGCGCGCCCTCCAGCGCGACCGGGAACCCGACGTGCCGGCCCAGGAAGAGCACCGAGGAGGCGTCCTTCATCTCCCGGGCGACGTCCTTGACCTGCTGCTCCGCGTCGAGGACCTGCTGGATCTTCTCGGGGATCTTGCCGAGCTCGGCGAGGTATCCCGCGACCTCGTCCACGTACTTGTTCCCGCGCAGCTGCGCGAGGTAGAGGCCGAGCAGGTAGCACGCGGTGATCTGGGCGAGGAACGCCTTGGTGGACGCCACGGCGACCTCCGGGCCGGCGTGCGTGTACAGCACCGCGTCCGACTCTCGGGCGATCGTCGAGCCGAAGGTGTTGACGACGGCGAGCACCTTGGCGCCCTGCTCGCGGGCGTGGCGCACGGCCATGATCGTGTCCATCGTCTCGCCGGACTGCGAGATGGCCACGACCAGGGTCTTCTCGTTGACGACGGGGTCCCGGTAGCGGAACTCGTGCGCCAGCTCCACCTCCACGGGGATCCGGCACCAGTGCTCGATCGCGTACTTGGCGACGTGCCCGGCGTAGGCCGCGGTGCCGCAGGCGATCACGACGATCTTGTCGACGGAGCGCAGCACGCGCTCGGGGATGCGCAGCTCGTCGAGCACCAGGTGGCCCGTGCCGTCCGTGCGGCCGAGGAGCGTGTCCGCGACCGCCTTGGGCTGGTCGTGGATCTCCTTCTCCATGAACGTCGGGTAGCCGCCCTTGACCGCGGCCGCGGCGTCCCAGTCCACGGTGTAGCGGCGGGCCTCGGCGGGCTGCCCCTCGCCGTCGACCACCCGGACCGAGTCGGCCGTGATGGTGACCACCTGGTCCTGGCCGAGCTCGAGGGCCTCCTTGGTGTGCGAGATGAACGCCGCGACGTCGGAGCCGAGGAAGTTCTCGCCCTCGCCGAGGCCGACGACGAGCGGGGAGTTCAGGCGGGCCCCGACCACGGTGCCGGGCTCGTCCGCATGGATCGCGAGGAGCGTGAAGGCGCCCTCGAGCCGACGGGTGACGGCGAGCATCGCGGCGGTGAGGTCGCCGAGCTCGTCGTAGGCACGCGCCAGCAGGTGCGCCGCCACCTCGGTGTCCGTCTGCGAGGCGAAGGCCACGCCCTCGGCGAGCAGCTCGGCCTTGAGCGTCGCGAAGTTCTCGATGATGCCGTTGTGGATGACGGCGACCCGGCCGCCGCCGCCGAGGTGCGGGTGGGCGTTGACGTCGGTCGGGCCGCCGTGGGTGGCCCACCGGGTGTGACCGATCGCGGCGGTGCCCGGGGGCAGCGGCTCGGCCTCGAGCAGCTCCTCGAGCCGGGCCAGCTTGCCGGCCTTCTTGGCGGCCGCGATGCCCTCGTCGGTCGCGACCGCGACGCCGGCGGAGTCGTAGCCCCGGTACTCCAGGCGGCGCAGCCCTTCGAGGACCACCTCGAGCGGCCGGCCGCTCGGCTCGGACGGACCGACGTACCCCACGATTCCGCACATGCGGGACAGGCTATCGGCAGGCTCGGCGCGCGGGGCCAGCGACAGCCCGCCCCCTCGCGGAGGCACCCGCGGCCCGCGACGTGCGCCATGATGAGGCGTGGCCGTCCCCGTCATCGTCGACCCGTGGGGCGACGCCCTCACCGGCCCGGAGGGCACGCCCGCCGGCGAGTCTCCCTTCGTGGAGCTGGACCGCCAGGCGTGGAGCCGGCTCTCGGCGTCGACCGCCCTCCCGCTCACCGAGGCGGACGTCGTGCGGCTGCGCGGCCTCGGGGACCCGATCGACCTCGAGGAGGTCGACGTCGTCTACCGCCCGCTCTCGCGCCTGCTCACGCTGTACGTGAGCGCGACCCGCCAGCTGCACGACGCGACGTCGACGTTCCTCGGTGAGCGCACCCGCACGACGCCCTACGTCATCGGGGTCGCCGGCTCGGTGGCGGTCGGGAAGTCGACGACGGCGCGGCTCCTGCGGGAGATGATGCGCCGCTGGCCCGAGACGCCCACGGTCGACCTGGTGACGACCGACGGCTTCCTCCTGCCGAACGCCGAGCTCTCCCGCCGCGGCCTGATGGAGCGCAAGGGCTTCCCGGAGTCGTACGACCGCCGCGGGCTGCTGCGCTTCCTCGCGGGCGTGAAGTCCGGCGCCGAGGAGGTCCGCGCCCCGGTGTACTCGCACCTGAGCTACGACATCGTGCCCGACGAGCACGTGGTGGTGCGGCGGCCGGACGTGCTCATCGTCGAGGGGCTCAACGTGCTGCAGCCCGCGCGGCCGACGAGCACGGGCGGGCCCGGGCTCGCGGTGAGCGACTTCTTCGACTTCTCCATCTACGTCGACGCCCGCGGCGCCGACATCGAGCGCTGGTACGTCGAGCGGTTCCTCAGCCTGCGCCGGACGGCGTTCGCCCAGCCCGCGTCCTACTTCCACCGCTACGCCCGGCTGGACGACGGGCAGGCCACCGCCCTCGCGCGGGACATCTGGCGCCGGATCAACGGGCCCAACCTGGTCGAGAACATCCTGCCGACCCGCGGCCGGGCCACGCTCGTGCTGACGAAGGACGTGGACCACAGCGTGCGCCGGATCCGGCTGCGCAAGCTCTAGCCTGCACGCTTGCCCCCGTAGCCGCTGGGCTCCGTCACCGAGCCTCGGGGCCTCGGGCCCGTCGGCCGACCACCGCGTCGACGACGACGCCCACCACGAGGCCGGTCGCGGCGCCGACGGCCATGGCGACCAGCGGGTGCTGCCCGAGGAAGACCCCGGCGGAGACCCCCAGCAGCGTCGTGTACGCCGCCCACAGGACGCCTGCCGTCACGGCCGCGGGGAGGAACCGGCGCAGCGGGAAGCCGGTCGCCCCCGCCGTCATGTTCACGGCCACGCGCCCGACCGGCACGAACCGGCCCGCGATGATGAAGGAGGCCCCGCGCCGCTCCAGCGCGTCCCGGGCCCACGTGAAGGCCGCCGACCCCCGCGGCGTGCGGAACGGCCGCAGCCGCTGCACGGGGATCCTGCTGCCCACGAGGTAGGCCAGCAGGTCACCGCACAGGGCACCGGCCGCGGCGACGAGAACGAGGACGACCACCGGCGGGCCGTCGCCCGCGACGCTCGCGACGGCGACCGCGACGACGAGCGTCTCGCTCGGCACCGGTGGCACCACGCCGTCGACGGCCGTCAACGCCCAGACCGCGAGCAGCGCCCACGGCGAGGCCGCCGCCGCGAGCAGGGCGTCCTCAATGCCGATGGTCGCCTCCCGGGAGCGCGAATCCGAGCGCGGCCGCGGCGCGGTCGGGCCACGGGTCGCGCGCCCAGCGTGCCAGATGGACGTCCGCGCACAGCGACCGGGGCTCGGCGGCGTCCAGGTAGAGCTCCCCGCGCAGGTGATCGGTCTCGTGCTGGACGATCCGCGCCGCCCAGCCGGTCACCTCCTCGTCGAGGCGCCGGCCGGACTCGTCCGCGCCCGTGAGCCGGACCCGTCGCCAGCGCGCGCGCACGGCCTGGTAGCCGCGGACCGAGAGGCAGCCCTCGTAGCACGCGTCGACCGCGTCCTCGAGCGGCACGTAGACCGGGTTGAGGAGCGCGCGCCAGGGCGTCGGCGTCCGCCGCCGGGCGAGCGCCCGCTCGGCGTCGGGGTCGCCCGGGTCCTCGATCACGGCGACGGCGAGCGCGAGCCCGACTTGCGGCGCCGCGAGGCCGACGCCGGGCGCCGCCCGCATCGTCGCCGTCATCGCCGCGAGGAGGCGGCGCAGCAGCGGGCCGTCGAGCTCGCCGTCGTACGGACGCGTCGGCTGCCGCAGCACCGGGTCGCCGGCCTGGACCAGCGGGAGGATCCCGTCCGGGTGCGCCGCCAGGAGCGCCTCCACGGCTGCGGCCGTCGTCGGACCGCCGGGGGCGCCCACGTGCGGGGCGTCAGAGCGCGAGGCGGGCGCGGACGACGGCCGCCAAGGTCGCGGCGACCTCCTGCGCCTGCTCCTCGCTCGCCGCCTCGACCATCACCCGCACGAGCGACTCCGTCCCGGAGGCCCGAAGCAGCACGCGGCCCGTCGTGCCGAGCTCGCGCTCAGCGGTCTGCACGGCCGCCGCCAGCCCTTCGTCGGACGGGGCCCGGGCCTTGTCGACGCCGGGGACGTTCACGAGCACCTGCGGCAGGCGCCGGACGACTCCGGCGAGATCGGCGAGGGTGCGGCCGGTCTCCACGACGCGCGCGCCGAGCGCGAGCGCCGTCAGCACGCCGTCCCCGGTCGTGGCGTGGGCCGACATGATCACGTGGCCCGACTGCTCACCGCCGAGGCTGTAGCCGCCGGCGCGCATCGCCTCGAGGACGTAGCGGTCGCCCACGCCCGTCTGGACGATCTCGACGCCGTGCTCCCTCATCGCCAGGAGCAGTCCGAGGTTGCTCATCACGGTGACCACGAGCGTGTCCTGGGCGAGCTCGCCACGCTCCTTGAGCGCGAGCGCCAGCACGCCCATGATCTGGTCCCCGTCGACCATCGCGCCGGTGTGGTCGACGGCCAGGCACCGGTCTGCGTCGCCGTCGAAGGCGACGCCGAGGTCCGCCTTGGACGCGGTGACGACGGCCTGGAGCTGCTCGGGGTGCGTCGAGCCGCAGGCGTCGTTGATGTTGCGGCCGTCCGGCGAGGCGTTGATGACGACGACGTCGGCGCCCGCCTCCCGCAGCGCGAGGGGGCCGATCTCGCTCGCCGCGCCGTTCGCGCAGTCGACGGCGATGCGCAGGCCCGAGAGGTCGGTCCCGACACCGCGCATGAGGTGCTCGACGTAGGTGCGCCCGCCGAAGCCCGGGTCGGTGAAGATCCGCCCGACGTCCGCACCGGTGGGTCGGTCCCACACCTCGTCGAGCCGGTCCTCGATGGCCAGCTCGATGTCGTCCTCGAGCTTCAGGCCGCCTCGGGAGAAGAACTTGATCCCGTTGTCCGGCATGGCGTTGTGCGACGCGGAGATCATGACGCCGAGGTCGGCCCCCCACTCCGCGGTGAGGTAGGCGACGGCGGGCGTCGGCAGGACGCCGAGGTTCGTCACCTCGACGCCCGCGCTGGCCAGGCCCGCCGCGACGGCGGAGCCGAGGAACTCGCCCGAGGCGCGCGGGTCGCGCCCGACGAGCGCCCGCGGGCGGTGACCTTCGAACGCCCCGGACGAGCCGAGCACGTGGGCCGCCGCGACGCCGAGGTCGAGGGCCAGCTCGGCGGTCACGTCGCGGTTGGCGAGCCCTCGCACGCCGTCGGTGCCGAACAGTCGACCCATCTCTGCCTCTCCGCTCGTCACCGCCCGCCGGACCTGGCGGGTCGGACAATGACACCATGCCGGGACGCGCCGCGGCCCCGACTCGGCGTGCGCCGTGCCGGGGCCGCGGGGGTGACGCGTGGTCGCGTCAGCGCTTGGAGTACTGCGGCGCCTTGCGGGCCTTCTTGAGTCCGGCCTTCTTGCGCTCGGTGACGCGGGCGTCGCGGGTGAGGAAGCCGGCCTTCTTCAGGGCGGGGCGGTTGGCCTCGGCGTCGATGGCGTTCAGCGCGCGGGCGATCCCGAGGCGCAGGGCGCCGGCCTGGCCGGAGACCCCGCCGCCGGAGATCCGGGCCACGACGTCGAACCGGCCCTGGAGGTCGAGCAGCACGAACGGCGAGCTGACCAGCTGCTGGTGCAGCTTGTTCGGGAAGTAGTCCTCGAGGCTCCGACCGTTGATCGTCCAGCTCCCCGTCCCGGGGACGAGGCGGACGCGGGCGATGGCCTCCTTGCGGCGCCCGAGGGCCTGGCCGGGAGCGGTGATCGACTGACCACGGCCCGCCTGGGCGGGCGACTCGCTCGTGTAGGTGCTGGGGACGTCGGCGCCCTCGGGGTCGAAGGCGTCGGTCTCGTCGAACTCGACGGTGGTCTGGGCCACTGTTCTCCTCGTGTCCGTGCGTGCGCGAGCAGGCCGCCGCGGGGGCCTACTGGGCGACCTGGGTGATCTGGAAGGTCTTCGGCTGCTGAGCCGTGTGGGGGTGCTCGCCGCCCGCGTAGACCTTGAGCTTCTTGAGCTGGGCGCGGCCGAGGGTCGTCTTCGGGAGCATCCCGCGGACGGCCTTCTCGACCGCGCGCTCGGGGCGCTTCTCGAGGAGCTCGGCATAGCCGACGGCCCGGAGCCCGCCCGGGTAGCCGGAGTGCCGGTAGGCGACCTTCTGAGCCTTCTTGGCGCCGGTCAGCGCCACCTTGTCGGCGTTGACGACGATGACGAAGTCGCCGGTGTCCACGTGGGACGCGAAGGTGGGCTTGTGCTTGCCCCGCAGGAGGGTCGCGACCTGGGTGGCCAGACGGCCGAGGACGACGTCGGTGGCGTCGATGACGTACCACGTCCGCTCGACGTCGCCGGGCTTCGGGGTGTACGTGCGCACAGTCGTAGCCTTCGTTTCTCTGTGGTGTGTCGGCCACCCACGCGCGAGGTCGCGGGAACCGGGCTGGTCACGGAGCGCGTCCCGCGGGCCGATCGGGTGTGAGCGACGTCACGATCGAGGCTGCAGGCGCACAACGACTGCTCAGGGTACCCCCCGTCCGGCCAGGGGGCAAAAACGGGTCGGCTCCCGACCCGGCCGGCACCAAACCCGCACGCCAGGGACCGTGCGGGCGCCCTCGACAGGTGACAACCTGGTCCCATGAGCGAGCACGACACCGGCGACTCGGAGCGCTACCTCACCGGCGAGGGCGACTCCAACCAGCTGCCTCGCGAAGACACCCTGGTCGAGCGGGGCGTCGCCGACATCCTCGACGAGGGCTACTCGCCGCCCGACTACCCGCGCGCGAACCATCACGGCGAGACGCCGTTCGAAGAGCTCACCGGCGAGGGCCTCGACCGCCGCCTCGCCGAGGAGGAGCCCGAGATCTGGCAGTCCGAGGGCGTCCGCCCCGGGCGCGAGCCCGACCGCGCCGGACGCCTCGTCGAGGCCGACGACTCGTGGCGGGCCCAGGACGTGTACGCGGCCGACGCCGGCGTCGCCGGCGGCGCGGCGAGCGCCGAGGAGGCCGCGATGCACATCGTCGACCTCGACGAGCTGGCGGCGATGGAGGCCGCCGACGAGGACGAGTCCGACCCCGTCCCGGACGACCTGCCCTGACCCCGCCGGACGAGCCCGCCGAGCCGGGCGTGGACGACGAGGTCCGCGTCCGGCTCGACCTCTCCTACGACGGCACCGGCTTCGCCGGCTGGGCCGTCCAGCCCGGGCTGCGCACGGTGCAGGGCGAGGTCGAGTCCGCGCTCGGGCGGGTCCTGCGCCTGGCGACGCCGCCGCGGACCACCGTCGCCGGACGCACCGACGCCGGCGTCCACGCGCGTGGGCAGGTGCTCCACGTCGACCTGCCGCGCGCCGCCTGGGAGTCGGCGCCCGGGCGCTCCCCCCGGACGCCGGCCGAGGCTCTGCCGGTCCGGCTCTCGGCGGTGCTGCCGGCCGACGTCGTCGTGCGGCTCGCGCGGGAGGCGCCGCCCGGGTTCGACGCCCGCTTCTCCGCGTCGTGGCGGCGGTACGCCTACCGGCTCAGCGACGACCTCGCGAGCTGTGACCCGCTGCAGCGCTGGGCGGTCGTGCGGCACCGGCGCCCCCTCGACGTCGCGGCGATGGCGACGGCCGCCGCCGCCCTGCTCGGTGAGCACGACTTTGCGGCGTACTGCCGCCCCCGCGAGGGGGCGACGACGATCCGCGAGCTCCTCGCGTTCACCTGGGAGCGCGACGCCGCGGGGCTGGTGGTCGCGCACGTCCGCGCGGACGCCTTCTGCCACTCGATGGTGCGGGCCCTGGTCGGTGCGTGCCTCGCCGTCGGGGAGGGCAGGCGACCGCCGTCGTGGCCCGGCGAGGTCCTGGCCGACCGGCGGCGCGTCCCCGACGTGCGGGTCGCCCCCCCGCACGGCCTCGTGCTCGAGGAGGTCGGCTACCCGGACGACGCCCTGCTCGCGGCGCGGGCCGCCGCCGCCCGGGTGGTCCGCACCCTCGACCGCGGCCGCTGACCGCCGACGCGGCCACCCGCCGCCCGCCACCACGCCGAACGCGGGGTTGGGGGGATGTCGGGATCGACATCCCCCCAACCCCGCGTTCGGCGTTCGGTGGGGCGGCGCGGCCGCGAGGGGTCAGCCCGCCGAGGAGGCGAGCACGGGCTCGTCGTCCACGTCGGACGCGACGGCGAGCGCCTGGGCCAGCCGGTAGTGCGCCGCCCAGATCTCCTCCGGCAGGCCTGCGAACTGGGCGAGGTGCTCCTCGCGCAGCCGTGCCTCCTCGCGCCACCGGTCGAGGTCGACGTCGAGCAGGCGCGCCAGGTCGGCCGGGTCGATCTCGAGGCCCTCGAGGTGGAGCTCCTCGGGCGTCGGCACCACGCCGACCGGCGTCTGCCGGCCGCTCACGCGGCCCTCCTTGAGGTCGATCAGCCACAGCAGCGCGCGCAGGTTCTCCCGGTAGCCGGGCCACACGTAGCGGCCGTCGGCGTCGCGCTGGAACCAGTTGACGTGGGCGAAGATCGGCATCTCCGTCGCCTGGCCGAGGACGGTCAGCCAGTGCCGGGCGTACTCCGCCTCGGAGTACGACATGAACGGCCGCATCGACATCGGGTCGTACCGCAGGACCCCGGCCTTGCCCTCGGCCGCAGCGGTGGCCTCGGCGCCCAGGGTGAGGCCGTCGTACACGCCGTCCGCGAGGTCCGTGAGCGCGCGGATGAGGGGCTCGCGGTCGCGGCAGCGGCCGCCGAAGATGATCGCGTCGATCGGGACGCCGCGGGGGTCGGAGTAGTCGGCCGAGGCGTTGGGCACGTTGGCCATCGTGGTGGTGAACCGGCTGTTCGGGTGCGCCCAGGCGTCCGCCGTGGTGCCGGAGCGCTGGTGCTCGACCGGCCGGTCGGCGACCAGCCCGCCCTTCCAGTCCCGCCACCCCGCGAGGTCCTCGGGGTAGTCGGGGGTGCGCCCCTCCCACCAGACCTCCTGCGTCAGCTCGTTGTACGCGACGTTCGTGAACAGCGTGCCGGTGCCCTCGGCGACGGCGGCCAGGGCGGTCGGGTTCGACACCTCGTTGGTGTCCTTGGCGACGCCGAACACGCCGTACTCGGGGTTCATCGCGTACACCCGCCCGTCGGCCGGGTCCACCCGCAGCCAGGCGATGTCGTCGCCGAAGAACTCGACGTAGTAGCGGTCCTGGAGCGCATCCGGTGCGAGCATCATCGCGAGGTTCGTCTTGCCCGACGCGCTGGGGAAGCCACCGCAGACGTGGTAGCGGCGACCCGTCACCTTGTCGTGGATGCCGATGAGCATGAACTGCTCGGACAGGAACTCGCCGGAGGCCTTCCCGTCGTAGGCCGCCTGGCGCAGCCCGTGCGCGATCTTGCCGAGGAGGGCGTTCCCGCCGTAGGAGGAGCCGAAGTGGAGGATGAGGCGCTCGTCGGCCACCGTGACGAAGTAGCGCTGGTCCTCCGGCGTGCCCTGGCCCAGGTTCTCGAGGTCCCCCGTCACGTGCACGCCGCGGACGAACCGGTCCTGGTGGGCGAGGCCGTCGAGGTGCTCGGGCCCGACGCGCGCCATCCGGATCATGTGGAGGGCGACCGTGCGGTGGTCCGTGAGCTCGACACCCGCCGCGTAGTCCTCGAGCGGGGAGCCGGGCGCCGCCATGAGGTAGGGGATGACGTACATCGTCTTGCCTGCGGACGCGCCCCGCATCCGCTCGACCAGCAGGTCCTTCATCTCGGCGGCGGGCCGCCAGTTGTTGTACAGGCCCTTGTCCGCCGGGTCGCTCGTGGCGACGACGGTGCGCTCCTCCGAGCGGGCCGTGTCCTTGTGATAGCTGCGCGAGTAGTAGAGGCCGTCACCCGCGGGCACGATCTCACCCGCGGCGAGCGACTCGGCGACGAGGCGGGCGTCGTCGGCGGCGCTCACGACCTCGATCCGCTCCGCCCCGGTGATCCCGGCCCACTCCCGCACGTACTCGTGGACGAACGGGTTGTGCAGACCCGCCTCGTCCAGGACCCTGTCGATCTCCGTCATGTGTCCGGTCCTTCCGTTCTCGGGCCGCACACCATCGCGGTCATCGACGTGCGCGGCAGGGGTCGGCGCCCGGGGTGGGGCGCGGCGACGATGGAGACAGCATCGTGGCGCGCGCCACACCCGGAGTAGGACCTAACTCCTCCAAGGTAAAGATCGGCTCATGGCGCAGGCACGCGAGGGCTGCGCCGCGCCAGGGACCTGCCGGGGGTAACGTGCGGCGGGTGAGCGACGACGTCGTCACCCTCGCGGTCGACTGCGGCGGCGGCGGGATCAAGGCCTCCGTCCTGGACGTCGCCGGCACCATGCACGCCCACCCGGTCCGCGTGCCCACGCCCTACCCGCTCCCCCCCGACCGGCTCGTCGAGGTGGTCGTCGACCTGTCCCGGGCCCTGCCGCCCGCCGGCCGCGCCACCGTCGGCATGCCGGGGATGGTCCGGCACGGCGTCGTCGTCGCCACCCCCCACTACATCACCCGCGCCGGGCCCCGCACCAAGGTCGTGCCCGAGCTCGTCGAGGCCTGGGCCGGGTTCGACATGCGCGCGGCCCTCCAGGCGGCGCTCGGCGTCCCGGCGCTCGTGCTCAACGACGCCGAGGTCCACGGCGCGGGCGTCGTCGCCGGCACCGGGCTGGAGCTCGTCCTCACCCTCGGCACCGGCCTCGGCAACGCCATGTACGACGGCGGGCGCCTCACCCCGCACCTCGAGATCTCCCAGGCCCCGGTGCGCTGGGGCCTGACGTACGACGCCTACATCGGCGAGCACGAGCGCCTGCGCCTGGGCGACGCGCACTGGTCCCGGCGCGTCCGCCGCGTCGTCGACGCGCTCCGGCCCGTCGTCCTGTGGGACCGCCTCTACCTGGGCGGGGGGAACGGGCGCCGCGTGGTCCGCACGGTCCTCGACGCGCTCGGGGACGACGTCGTCGTGGTGCCGAACTCGGCGGGGGTCGTCGGCGGGGTCCGCGCCTGGTCGTTGCGCTGAGCGCTGCCGCAGGTCGGAGCGCGGCACGCGTCCCCGCGCAGGGCCTGCGGCCGCCCCGAGGGTGCAGAATGTCCCGGGGGCGCGCCCGGCCGGGAGCGCCGTGGCGGAAGCGAGGGTGCCGTGCGCCGAGTGCTCGTGGTCGACGACGACGACGCGATCCGCGAGGTCGCCGAGGTGGCGCTGGGGATCGTCGGCGGCTGGGACGTCGTCGCGGCGAGCTCGGGCGCGGAGTGCGTCCGCCGGGCGAGCGAGGTGGCGCCCGAGGCCATCCTCCTCGACGTGATGATGCCGGGCATGGACGGCCCGACCACGGTCGAGAAGCTGCGCGAGGACCCGGCCACCCAGGACATCCCGGTCATCCTGCTCACCGCGAAGGTGCAGCCCAGCGAGCTGCGAGCATGGGAGCGGCTCGACCTCGCGGGGGTCATCGCCAAACCGTTCGACCCGATGACGCTGGCCGCCAAGGTGGCGGCGCTCCTGGGGTGGGACTGATGGCGGACGAGACCTTCGACGGGATCGCCAACCGTCCGGCCCCGTTCGCCAACCCCGCCGACGAGGCCCGCGCCCGGGCGGCGCTCGCCCTCCTGGACCGCCGGGCCCTGTCCTCCAACCGCGCGCGGATGGACGAGATCGAGGCCGTCCTGAGGGACGCCGTGGCGGGCGTCTACGTCGGCGTCGACCGGGTCCGGTCCGCGGCCAGCGCCGCGCACAAGGTGGCCGGCTCCGCCGGCTCCTTCGGCATGCACGAGGTCTCCGAGCTCGCCCGCGACCTCGAGGTCTTCCTGACCCGGGGCTCCCTCACCGACGTGGCCGGCCTGCGCTCCGCCGTCGGCGCCCTCGAGGAGATCCAGCGCCAGCTCCGCGAGCGCCGGGAGCGCGACGCCGCCGCCGAGGAGGCGACGCCGGAGGCCGGCGTCATGCTCATCGCACACCCGGACCGGCGCCTCGCCGCGCGCATCGCCGCGGCCGCCGCCGGCCGGGGTTGGGCCGCCCGGTGGGCGGCCGACGCGACCGCCGCCCGCGAGGCCCTGCTCCGGGAGACGCCGGACGCCGTCGTCCTCAGCCTCGACATCCCGCCCGACGGCGGGGTCTCCGTCCTCGACGCCGACCCCGGCGAGCGGCCCTACTGCGTCACGCTGGTCATGGGTGCCGGGGAACGCTTCGGCGACCGGATCGCCGCCGCCCGGGCCGGTGCCGACGGCTTCCTCCCGGCCGACCTGCCCCCCGAGCAGGTGGTGGACATCGTCATCGACACGGCCGAGCAGGACCACACAGGTCCCGACCGGGTCATCGCCCTCACCGAGCAGGCCGCCGTGGCGAAGGCGCTGCGCGAGGCGCTCGACGACACCTCGACGGAGCTCACCACCGTCACCGACGTCGACGCGTTCTGGGACGCCCTCGGCTCCACACGGCCCGACCTCGTCATCGTCGACGCCGACCTCGACGGCACGAGCGGCACCGCGATCTGCCGCCAGGTCCGCACCGACCTGCGCTGGGCCACGCTGCCCGTCCTGGTGCTCCTGCCGCCCGACGGCGCGACGTCGGACGCCGTGCGGGACGTCTTCGCCGCGGGCGCGGACGACTACGCCGTCTCCCCCGTCGTCAACGCCGAGCTCCAGACCCGGATCGCGAACCGCCTCGGCCGCCTGCGCTGGCAGCGACGCTCCGCCCGGATCGACCCGCTGACGGGGCTGCTCAGCCGCACGGCGTTCGGCGCCGCCGTCGCCCGCCTCGCGGCGCGCTCCCAGCGCGAGGGCATGGCGCTGTGCCTGGCGATCCTCGACCTCGACGGCTTCCGCAACCTCAACGAGACGCACGACCACGGCCTCGGCGACGTCATCCTGCGCCGCCTGTCGGTCCTGCTCCAGGGCGTCTTCCGCGACTCCGCGGTCGTCGCCCGCTGGGGTGGGCAGGAGATCGCCGTCGCGATGCCCAGCACGCGGCGGGCGGAGGGCGTCGCGCAGCTCGGCGCCGCGCTCGACGCGTTCCATCGCGAGAGCTTCGACGCCGGCAGCGGCCAGAGCCTCCAGGCCACCTTCACGGCGGCGGTGGGCGAGTACGGCGTCGACGCGCCCACCGTGCGTTCGCTGGTCCGCACGCTCTCGACGGCGATCAGCGCCGCGAAGGTCGCCGGCGGCAACCGCGTGGTGCCCGTGGGCTGGTCGCCGGACGCGGGGCCGAGCTCGCCGGACGTCCTGGTGGTCGAGGACGACGAGACGATCGCGAGCCTGCTCCAGCACGCCATCGAGACCCGGCGGCTGCGGATCGAGCACATCGCCGACGGCCAGGTGGCCCTCGACCGGCTCGTCGGGCCGAACCGGATCACGCCCCGCGTGATCCTCCTCGACGTCGAGCTGCCGGGCCTGAACGGCATCGAGGTGCTCCGGCGGATCGAGGCGGAGGGGGTGCTGTCCCGCTCGCGCGTGATCATGCTGACGATCCACGCCGAGGCGGAGGAGGTCGCCACCGCGATGCGCTACGGGGCCTTCGACCACGTGGCGAAGCCGTTCAGCCTCCCGGCGCTGATGCAGCGTCTGCGACGCGCTCTCGACGCTCCCCGCTGACGGGCGCGGCGTCGCCGCCTCCGACGGCGGCCAGCATCTCGAGGAGGACGCGGGTGAACGTCACCGGCGCCTCGAGCGAGACCAGGTGCTTCACACCCGGGACGACGACGAGCCGGCCGTTGTGGGCGGCGGCGAGGTAGGCGCGCTCCTGCATCCGGAAGTGGTCGCGGGCGCCGTTCACGATCCACACGGGGGTGGCGCCCAGCGCGCGGATGTCCGCGATCGGGTGCAGCCGGCGCACGGACCGCAGCGTGTCCTGCATGACGTCGAGGGCGAAGCCGCCGGCGGCGAGGTCCCGCAGGCCCTCGGGCGGCAGGGCGAGGCGCGCCGTCCGCTCGTTGAGCCAGGCACCCCGGTCGGGCAGCATCCCGATGGCGCCGGCCACGAGCCGGTAGCCGCCGACCGTGACCGCCGACGGCTCCGTGGAGCAGGCCGCGGCGAGGACCCCGGCGACGGGGAGCGCGGTCCCGGCGGCCCAGTGCAGCCCGACGTAGCCGCCGAGCGACTGCCCCACCACCAGCACGGGCGTGCCGTCCGCGGTCAGCTCCTGCGCGGCCTCCTCGACGACCGCGACCGCCGCCTCGGTGGTGAACCGCTGCCCGCGCCAAACACCGTGCCCGGGGAAGTCCGGGGAGCGCACGGGGTGCCCGAGGTCGGTGAGGACCTCGATCTGGCGCCGCCACAACGACGACGACGCCCGCAGTCCGTGGAGGAGAACGACGCCGGTCCGAGCCACGCCCTCACCGTACGCCTCGGGTCGCGCGTGGCCCGGGCCGTCCGGCCCTGGCCGACGCCGCGGGGTCCGACGACACCGGGTACGACGACGCCGGGTACGACGACGCCCCGGGACCGTGGTCGGTCCCGGGGCGTTCGTCGGTGCGGCGTGCTGCGGTCAGGCCTCGTCGGCCTTGGCGGCGCGGCGGGCCGGGGCGGCCGGCGCGTCGGCGACGGGCGCCTCGGCCTCGACCACGACGTCCTCGACCACGACGTCCTCGACCTCGGGGGCGTCCGGGGCGTCCTCGACGACCGGCGCCGGAGCCGACGGCGTCCGGGCGGCCTTCGCCGTCGCGCGCTGCGCCTCCTGGACCACCGCCTGCTTGGGGCTGACCGGCTCGGTCACGATCTCGATGACCGCCATCGGGGCGTTGTCGCCCTTGCGCGGACCGATCTTCGTGATGCGGGTGTAGCCGCCGTTGCGGTCGGCCACCTGGGGAGCGATCTCGGTGAACAGGACGTGGACGACGCCCTTGTCCTTGACGACCGTCAGGACGCGCCGACGGGACGCCAGGTCACCGCGCTTGGCGAAGGTGATGAGGCGCTCGGCGAACGGTCGAAGGCGCTTCGCCTTCGTCTCGGTGGTCGTGATCCGGCCGTGCTCGAACAGGCTGGTGGCCAGGTTGGCCAGGATCAGCCGCTCGTGCGCCGGGCTGCCCCCGAGGCGCGGACCCTTGGCGGGCGTGGGCATGTCGGTCTCCTAGTCGTGTCGGTCGCCGTCGGCGTGGACCGGCGTCAGTACTGCTCGTCCTCGTACTCGCCGTCGTAGGCGTCGGCCACGAGCGAGGGGTCGAAGTCGGCGGGGCTGTCCTTGAGCGCCAGGCCGAGCCCGGCGAGCTTCTCCTTGACCTCCGTGATCGACTTGGCGCCGAAGTTCCGGATGTCCAGGAGGTCCGCCTCGCTGCGCGCCACGAGCTCACCCACGGAGTGGATGCCCTCGCGCTTGAGGCAGTTGTAGGACCGGATCGTCAGGTCGAGGTCCTCGATCGGCAGGGCGAGGTCGGCCGCGAGCGCCGCGTCGGACGGCGACGGGCCGATCTCGATGCCCTCCGCCTCGACGTTCAGCTCGCGGGCGAGGCCGAACAGCTCGACGAGCGTCCGCCCGGCCGAGGCGACGGCGTCGCGCGGCGTGATGGCGGGCTTGGTCTCGACGTCGACGACGAGGCGGTCGAAGTCCGTGCGCTGCTCGACGCGGGTGGCCTCGACCTTGTACGTCACCTTGAGCACCGGCGAGTAGATCGAGTCGACCGGGATCCGGCCGATCTCGGCGTCGAACGCCTTGTTCTGCGCCGCCGAGACGTAGCCGCGGCCCCGCTCGACGGTCAGCTCGACCTCGAGCTTGCCCTTCGCGTTGAGCGTGGCGAGGTGCAGCGACGGGTTGTGCACCTCGACGCCCGCGGGCGGCGTGATGTCGGCCGCCGTCACGACGCCGGGGCCCTGCTTGCGCAGGTACATCACGACCGGCTCGTCGAACTCCGAGGACACCACGAGGTTCTTGATGTTCAGGATGACCTCGGTGACGTCCTCCTTGACACCGGGCACGGTGCTGAACTCGTGGAGGACGCCGTCGATCCGGATGCTGGTGACCGCGGCCCCGGGGATCGAGGAGAGCAGGGTGCGACGCAGGGAGTTGCCGAGCGTGTAGCCGAAGCCGGGCTCGAGCGGCTCGATGACGAACCGCGAGCGGTTGTCGGAGACGGACTCCTCGGTCAGGGTCGGGCGCTGTGCGATGAGCACGGGTGGTTCCTTTCAGCAGGGCGTCCGCCATATGACGCCGTGCGGGGCCCGCCGGCCCTCGGTCCGGTCGGCGGGGTGGAGCCGGGTGCGGGGCCGTCCGGCCCCGCACCTCTCAGACGCGGCGACGCTTGGGCGGCCGGCAGCCGTTGTGGGCCTGGGGCGTGACGTCCTGGATGGAGCCGACCTCGAGACCGGTCGCCTGGAGCGAACGGATGGCCGTCTCACGGCCCGAGCCCGGGCCCTTGACGAAGACGTCGACCTTCTTCATGCCGTGCTCCTGCGCGCGGCGGGCGGCGGCCTCGGCGGCGAGCTGCGCGGCGAACGGCGTCGACTTGCGCGAGCCCTTGAAGCCGACCTGGCCGGCCGAGGCCCAGGAGATCACGGCGCCGGTCGGGTCGGTGATCGAGACGATCGTGTTGTTGAACGTGCTCTTGATGTAGGCGTGGCCGTGCGAGACGTTCTTCTTCTCCTTGCGCCGCGGCTTGCGCGCGCCGGAGGCCTGACGGGACTTGGGAGGCATCTCGTTCTCTCTCGTGAGGTCGTCGGACCGCAGGTGCCGGCGCGCGGGCGCCGGCGCCGCGGACTACTTGCGACCGGCCTTCTTCTTGCCGGCCACGGTGCGCTTCGGACCCTTGCGGGTACGCGCGTTGGTCTTCGTCCGCTGACCGCGGACGGGCAGGCCACGGCGGTGCCGAAGGCCCTCGTAGCAGCCGATCTCGACCTTGCGGCGGATGTCCGCCGCAACCTCGCGGCGCAGGTCACCCTCGAGCTTGTAGCTGCCCTCGAGGTGGTCACGAAGCGCGACGAGCTCGGCGTCGCCGAGGTCCTTCACCCGCAGGTCCGGGCTGATGCCGGTGGCCTCGAGGGTCTGCTTCGCACGGGTACGGCCGACGCCGTAGATGTAGGTGAGCGCAACCTCGAGCCGCTTGTCGCGGGGGAGGTCGACGCCGACGAGACGTGCCAACTCAGTTCTCCAGAGAACTCGACGGAGGTCGTCCGCGCACCCGTCCCGGTGTCCGGGCCCCGGCCTCCGACCGGGGGATGGCGCCGTCGTGACGACGGCCCTGGTGCACGCTGGTGGCGGGCGCTGCGACGCGCCTACCGATGCGGTGTCAGCCCTGACGCTGCTTGTGCCGCAGGTTCTCGCAGATGACCTGGACGCGGCCGTGGCGACGGATCACCTTGCACTTGTCGCAGACCTTCTTGACGCTCGGCTTGACCTTCATGACTGTCCTCCGCCGCCGCGCGCGCACGTGCGTGGCACGGCGCGACGGCGATTGTGGTCCATGGGCCCGGGGGCCCGGTTTACTTGTAGCGGTAGACGATCCGGCCGCGGGACAGGTCGTACGGGCTGAGCTCGACGACCACCCGGTCCTCGGGGAGGATCCGGATGTAGTGCTGGCGCATCTTGCCCGAGATGTGGGCGAGCACCTTGTGCCCGTTGCTCAGCTCGACGCGGAACATCGCGTTCGGCAGAGCCTCGACGACGCTGCCCTCGATCTCGATGACGCCGTCCTTCTTGGCCATGTCCTCCGCTAACTCTGGGGTGATGGGTGGAGCTCGGTGAACGGGAGACCGGCCGATTCGGCGCTCGGGCACCGTGAGGGGCGGGCCGTCCCAGACCCAGCGCACCATCCTACGCGCAGCACCCGGCCTCAGGCCAATCGGCTGCGCGCCCTCGTTGCTGCAAACGAACCTCGACGCCAGCGGCGGGGACCGGGCATCCGGACGCGCCCGAAGTTACACTCCCCCTTGTGACTTCGACCGACGAATGGGCCGTCGACGTGCCCAGCGCCGGCGCGCCGTCGATCCACGGTCGCGAGGCAGAGCTGGCCATGGTCGACGAGGTGAGCCGAAGGCTCGCCGGGGGCCAAGGCTCCATCGTCGTGTGGCTCGGAGAACCGGGGATGGGCAAGTCCTCGCTCCTTCGCACTGCCACCGAACGGATCCAGGCCGTCCTCGAGGACGTCCAGACCGTCCACGTCTCCGGACGTGGCGTGCGGGCCGGACCCCTCGCGGCGATCGCGCTGGCGATCCATCAGATCCTCCCCTCGGTGCCGCCGATGCGCTCCGAGCTGCTCGACCGCCTGCTTCGGCCGGGGGCGGACGACGACCCTGAGCCGTCCGAGCTGCTCCGGGCCGCGGTCCAGGTGCTGCGCGTCGCCGCGCAGCGCCGTCCCGTGCTCATCACGCTGGACGACGTCGCGCTCGCGCAGGACGGCAACTGGGCGGCCGTCGCCGCTGCCGCCGCCCAGGTCGCCACCGTGCGCGTCGCCGTCCTCGTGACCGACGACGGCCAGTCCGGCCGGCAGATGCCGCTCACGTCGATCGGCCCGCTCTGGGTTCGGCGGCTCGAGATGCTGAGCCCCGACGCCTGCGTCCGGCTGGTGCGCGACTCCTCCGCGCAGGTGGTGCCCCGCTCCGTGGCGGCTCGCCTCGGCCGCGAGCAGGTCGGGAACCCGTCGGCCGTCCGCGAGCTGTCGTCGGTGCTGGCCCGGGACGAGCTCCTCGGCCTGCACCCGCTCCCGGACCCGCTCCCCGCCAGCCAGAGCACCCTCGAGAAGTACCGGCGCTGGCTGCGCAGCCTCACGCCGGCGCAGTTCACGCTGCTCCTCGCCGCGGCTCTGGCGCTGCGGCCGCGGGCGACGGTGCTCGAGACGGTGGCGGACGTGGAGATCGCCGACGTCCGGCTGCCCTCGGGTGAGCCGTGGGCGGTCATGCGCCAGGGCCTGGTCGAGTTCGTCGACCCGCGGCTCAAGGCGGCCGTGCTGCGCCTCGCCTCGCACCGGGAGGTGACGCGCACGCAGGCGCTGCTCGCCGACGCGTTCACCGGCGAGGACCTCCTCGCCGAGACCTGGCACCGCACGGAGATGGGCGCGCCCGTCGACGACTCCGCGATCGACATCCTGACGTCGGCGGCCGAGTCCGAGCTCGACGCCGGGAACTTCGAGGTGGCGCTCAAGGTCGCGACGAAGGCGCTCGAGGTCGTGCCGTGGGACCACCCGCGCGCCCCGCTCTCCCTCGTCGCCGGGCTTGCGGCGTACCACGGCGCGTACGTCGGGCTGGCCGCGACGCTCCTCCACGAGGCGGTGAGCTCGGCGGACGACCCGGAGACCCGGTACCGGGCCCTCGCCGCGCTGTGCCTCGCGGTCGCCGCGCGTGACGGCTCGACGCCGTACGCGCTCGTGGAGGCCGGCCTGGTCCAGCTGGCGAAGGAACGGCCCGCCGAGGCCGCCTCCCTCGCCTGCCTGGCGGCGCGGATCGCGTCCGACTGGCAGCAGCGGGACCTCGCCCGCGAGTACCTCGAGAGGGCCGAGAGCCTGGCGAAGTTCGCCGCGGCGCCGCGCGCCCTGCTCGAGGGGATCTCGGAGTCGACCGTCGCGCGGGAGCGCATCGCCGTCGAGCTCGCCCACACCCGCTGGTGGGTGCGGAGCAGCAGCCAGAACACGCCCGGGACGCTCGACGGCGTCGCCATGGTGACCCAGTCGCCCTCGCCGCGGGACCTCGTCGGCTGGGACCTCGCCGTGCGCCACGTCGTCCTGCTCACGCGCACGGAGGAGTGGCAGGAGGCCCGCTTCGCCCTCGCCGAGCTCGAGCACCGGCAGCAGCGGCTCTCCTCGAGGATGGTGGCCGCCGCGACGGCGGTCGTCGCACTCCAGCTGCACCTCGCCGTCGGCGCGGTGCAGGAGGCGCTGGACCTGGTCCAGACGGTCGTCGACGACCTGCCCATCCGGCTTCCCTTCGCCGGCCAGGGGCTGTGCCTCGTGGCGCACGCCTACATCCTGCGCGACCGTGGCCGGACTGCCCGGGAGTGGCTGGAGCAGGCCCGTCGGATGGCCCAGTCGACGGGGTCGCCCATCTTCCACGTCGGCATCCCGAGCGAGCTGGCGCTCCTCGCGATGCTCCACGACGACCCGAAGGGTGCCGCCCGGCAGCTCGAGGTGGCCGTGCAGCGCGCGACCCACTTCGGGCACCACGCGTTCGCCCTGCTGCAGCTCGACCTGCTCGAGGCCCGTCACGCCGCCGGCCTGGACACCCGGTCGAACGAGGTCATGCTGGTGCTCGAGGACGCGTGGGGCGGTCCGTCGGCCACGGCGACCCAGCGCACGCTGCTCTCGGCGGCCCGGATGCTGGCCGCACCGCCCGACCGGGTGGTCGCGTCGGCGCTCGCGGCGGTCGACGCCGCGGAGTTCCAGGCCTCGCCGCTGTGGGCCGCGCGGGTGACGCTCATGGCCGCCCGGGCGCTCGGCACGCTGGACCCGGCCACGCACCAGGCCCAGGTCCGTCGCCTCGCGATGTCCGACGTGCCTCCCGAGCGCGACGAGCACCGGCGCCTGCTGCTGGAGAAGGCGAAGGCCCAGTTCGTCGAGTGCGGGGCGACGGCATTCGTCCGGCTCTCGGACCTCGAGCTCGGCAAGCTGCAGCTCCAGGCGCCGGCCGCGACCACCCAGGAGACGCGGACGGCGCCCGTCCTGACCCCCGAGGAGCTGCGCGTCGCGACGCTCGTGGCCGAGGGGGCCTCGAACCGGCAGGTGGCGAACGCGATCTACGCGTCCGTCCGGACCGTCGAGCTCCGGCTCACGTCCGTGTACCGCAAGCTGGGGATCCGCTCCCGCAAGGAGCTGAGTGAGGCGCTCGCCGCCGTCGAGACGCCGCAGACCCGGCTTGCCATCGTCCCGAACGTCCCGCGCGCCACGGCTCGCTGAGCGTCGACACACCTCGGGTGGGGTGCAGAGGCGAAGCCTCCGCACCCCACCCGACTCGCGCCGCGGGAGCAGCCGCGTCACTCCTCAGTAGGCTCCGTCTCCGCCGAGGACGGCGCGCGCGGTCCGGCTGAGGATCGCCGCATCCATCGCGACCGAGATGTTGTCGACGTACCGCAGGTCGAGCCGCATCGACTCCTCGCGGGACAGGTCCGAGCGACCGCTGACCTGCCACAGGCCGGTGAGCCCCGGCTTGACGATGAGGCGACGGTTCTCGTCGCCGACATACTGGGAGGTCTCCTCCGCGAGCGCGGGGCGAGGGCCGACGATCGACATCTCGCCCCGGACGACGTTGATCAGCTGCGGCAGCTCGTCGATCGACAGGCGACGCAGCCACTTGCCGACCGGGGTGATCCGGGGGTCGTCACGCATCTTGAAGAGCAGCCCGTTGCCGTCCGTCTGCTCGAGAAGCTCGCGACGTCGCGCGTCCGCGTCGATGTACATGCTCCGGATCTTCCACATCGTGAAGGGCCGGCCGTCGACGCCGATGCGCGTCTGCTTGTAGAACGCCGCACCCGGTGAGGTCAGCCGCACCGCGATGATGGCCGGCACCAGGATGAGGCTCGCCGCCATGAGGAGCGCGACACCGACGAGGCGGTCGAACAGGTCCTTGCCGGGGTGCCGGTCGGGCCGCGACGCGACGTCGAGCTGAATCGTCCAGAGGTCCGAGACCGGTCGGACACGCACGCGGGACCCGGCGATCTCGGTGATGGCCGGGACGACGACGAGCGAGGCTCGGCTGCCGGTGAGTGCCCACGAGAGCTCGCGCGCCGTCCCCGCCTCGGGCGGGCCGGCGAGGAGCACGACGTCGACCTCGTGCTCGGCGACGATCGCCGAGAGGGCGCTGAGGCTCCCGAGCGCACGGATGTCGCCCAGGGTCTCGGACCGGCCGTCCACGGGGCACCAGCCGACCACCTCGTAGCCGGTCGCCGGCGCTCCTTCGACCTGCTCGACGAGGGCCCGGACCAGCGGACCGGTGCCGACGACCAGCGCCCGGACGCGGGCGAGGCCGTCGCGGCGACGCCGCACGAGGCTGAGCCGGGTGAGCACGCGGGTGCCGACGACCGCGCCGACGGCGAGCGGCACCGCTCCGAAGACCACGACGGGCGGAACCGGAACCCCGACGTACCCGACGAACGCCAGGGCCGCCATCGCCGTGACACCCGTGAGGTACAGGGCGCGGCGCTCGATCTGCCCCTCGCCGAGGACCCGCCAGCGGTACGCACCGTACGCCGCGGCCGTGAGCGGCAGCAGTGCGGCGAGCGCACCGATCCAGACCAGCGCAGCGAGGTCGACGCCGGCGGTCAGGGCGAGCGTCCCCGCGAGCGCCGCGATCAGCACCTCGCGCAGGACGATCCGGGCGCGGAACGCGGGGAACAACGACCGCCACGTGGGCCGCACGTCCTGGACGACGGCCGGCGCGGTCCTCGGCAGGCTACGAGACCGGACGGGCGCAGCGACGCGCCGTGCCCGGGTCGTGACCCGCCGGGTCGCGGTGGCGCCTCGGCGGCGCGGCAGACCGGCGTCGAACAGGTCGGTCAGTGACGTCATGCCGTCCTCCTGAC